>JAXDHL010000486.1:0-5200 GCA_034664525.1 Solirubrobacteraceae bacterium | reverse complement strand
GAGTGCTACCGGCACCGCGAGACCGCCGCGCACGACGTCCTGCACTTCGCGACGGCGACCGCGGCGTCGCTGATCTTCCCCTTCGCGCCGCACGCCGGCGCCGACGTGTACGACACGCTGACGGGCGCGCGCGTGTGGGAGCAGCCCTGGCCGGCCGCCGACCCGCGCTACCTCGAGCACGACACGGTCCCGATCGTCGTCCAGGTCAACGGCAAGGTCCGCGATCGCTTCGAGACCGGGGCGGGCACGCCGCGCGAGGAGCTCGAGACCCGCGCCCGCGATCGCCCGAACGCGCAGGCCCATCTCGACGGCAAGACCGTCGTCAAGGTGATCGTCGTGCCCGACAAGCTCGTCAACTTCGTCGTGCGCTGACGCGCCGATCGTCCCCCAACCGGGACGACGACGTTTCGTTTTTGACAGGTTTCCGGTCCGTTGGGCATGATCGTCCGCGCCTGGGACGGCGGTGGGCCGTCCCGGCAGGGGAGACGGGGAGACTTGCGTCAAGCGCACCTGGGGTTGCGGGCCCTCGCCGTGGGCGCGGTCCTGGCCGCGGCGATCGTCGTGGTGGTCACGTTGCTGATGGGCCACGAGTCCTATCGCGTCCACGCGCGCTTCCTCAACGCCTCCCAGCTCGTCAGGGGCAACCTCGTCGAGGTCGCCGGACAGCCCGCCGGCAAGGTCGAGTCCATCCGCCTCGGCGCCGGCGGGCTGGCTGACGTCGGGCTGCGCATCGACGACGCCTACGCGCCACTGCGCCGCGGCACGCAGATCACGGTCCGCCAGGCGTCGCTGTCGGGCGTCGCCAACCGCTACCTCGACCTGCGCCTCGGGCCGCACGGCGCCCCTGCGGTCCCGGACGGCGGCACGATCGGATCCGACGCGACCACGACCGCGGTCGACCTCGACCAGCTCTTCGACACCTTCGACGCCCGCACCCGCAAGGCGCTGACCGGCGTCCTGCGCGGCTCGGCCGCGCAGTACCGCGACAGCGGCCGGGCCTACGGCGAGGGGCTGCTGTACCTCAACCCGTCGCTGTCGGCGTCGAGCCGCGTGCTGCGCGAGCTCAATCGCGACAACCCGCTGCTCGAGCGCTTCGTGGTGTCCTCGTCGAAGCTCGTCAGCGACGTCGCCGCGCGCCGTGACGACCTGGCCGGGCTCGTCGACCATCTGGCGACCACGACGACGGCGATCGGCGACGAGCAGGCCGCGCTCGGCGACGCCATCCACACGCTCCCGCCCTTCATGCGGCGCGCGAACTCGACGTTCGTGAACCTGCGCGCGGCGCTCGACGACCTCGATCCGCTCGTGCGGGACTCCAAGCCCGCCGCCAGGCGGCTGCGGCCGTTCCTGGCGCAGCTGCGCCCGCTTGCCCGTGCGGCACGGCCGACGCTGAACGACCTCTCCGCCCTGCTGCGGCGCAAGGGGCTGCGCAACGACCTCGTCGAGCTGACGCGCGCGCAGGTGCCGGTCGCCAACGTCGCGGTCGGTCGCGTGCAGGCGAACGGGAAGGCGCGCGAGGGCGCGCTGCCCGCCTCGACGAGCGCGCTGCGCGACGCGGCGACCGAGTTCGGCTACGCCCGGCCCTACGCGCCCGACCTGCTCGGCTGGTTCGACGACTTCAGTCACACCGGGACCTACGACGCGCTCGGCGGCGTGTCGCGCGTCGGCACCCACGCGGACGCGTTCATGCTCGTGTCCGGCCAGCTGATGCCGGTGCCGCCGCAGCTGCGCGACGCCGCGTTCGTCGCCTCGGGCGGCGTGCGCGATCAGCGCAACCGCTGCCCTGGCGCCGCCGAGCATCCCGCGGCTGACGGCTCCGGCCCGTACAAGCCCTCGCCGGATTACAACTGCGACCCGGCTCAACGGCTGCCCGGCCCGTGAGGCGCGTCGCGCTGATCATCGCCGCCTGCGTGGCGACCGGCGCGCTGGTCGTCGTGCTGTCCGGCGCCGGCGGGGGCGGCGGCCGCCGCTTCACGGTCGAGCTCGACAACGCGTTCGGCCTCGTCAACGGCGCCGACGTCAAGGTCGCCGGGGTGCGGGCCGGGCGGATCGCCGCCATGCGCGTCGACGTCCGCACCCGGCACGCGCTCGTCGACATCACGATCGACAAGGACGGCTTCGGGTCGCTGCGCTCGGACGCGTTCTGCGAGACCCGGCCGCAGTCGCTGATCGGCGAGTACTTCCTCGACTGCCGCCCGGGCACGAGCGCCCGCCGGCTGCCCGACGGCGGACGGATCCCGGTGTCGCAGACCGCCGCGACGGTCCCGCCCGACCTGATCAACGACATCATGCTCCGCCCGTACGCGCAGCGGTTCCGGATCATCCTGAACGAGCTCGGGGTCGGGCTCGCTGCCCGCGGCGAGCCGCTGAACGCCGCGATCCGGCGCGCCAGCCCCGGACTGCGCGAGACCGACCAGGTGCTCGGGGTCCTCGCCCGCCAGAACCACGTGCTGCGCGACCTCGTCGGCAATGCCGACACCGTCCTGCGCGACCTGGCCGGCAACCGTCGCGACGTCACCCGCTGGGTGCGCGAGGCGGGCCACACGGCGTCGGTGTCCGCCGAGCGGCGGCGCCAGATCGCCGAGGGGCTGGCCCGGCTGCCCGGGTTCCTGCGCGAGTTGACGCCCACGATGCGCGAGCTCGGCCGGGCCGCGGACGCCCAGACCCCGGCGCTCGCCGACCTCGACGCCTCGGCCGGGCAGCTCGACCACCTGCTGACCCAGCTCAAGCCGTTCACCCAGAGCACGCGCCTGAACCTGCGGGCGCTCGGCGGTGCCGCCAAGGCCGGCCGCCCGGCGGTCCGGGCGGCGACGCCGGTGGTGGCCCAGCTCGACCGCTTCTCGAAGGACACCCCGGAGCTGGCCAACAACCTGGCGATCGTCCTGTCCGACCTCGACGATCGCGGCCGCGCGGCCGAGAAGGACCCGCGCTCGCCCGGCGGCCAGGGCTACACGGGCTTCGAGGCGCTGCTGCAGTACGCCTTCGACCAGGCGCTGGCGATCAACGTCTTCGACACGCACGGCTACGTGCTGAAGGCGAACCTGTTCGCCAGTGAGTGCAGCGACTATCAGAACGCGGATTCGCTGAAGGAGAAGCTCAAGAAGGATCCGGCGTTCTACAAGCGCTGCGCCTCGATCCTCGGCCCGACGCAGCCGGGCGTCCTGCAGCCGGATCCCTCGAAGACCGCGGCGACGCGCACAGCGAAGCGCGGCGCGCGGAAGGGCGGGCGCCGATCTGGCAAGGCGCGCGCCCCGCAGGCCGGATCGGCCCCGGCCCCCTCCTCGACGGCGATCCCGTCGAAGCCGGGTGCCGATCCGTCCCCCGCCGGCGAGCTCGGGCAGGCCATCCAGGACCTCCTGGGCGGCAAGCTGCCCGACGTGCCCGTCCCGGGTCTCGGCGGGGCGGCGAACGGCGTCGGCGGCGGCCCGGGCGCGAGCCGCGTGACGTCGGCTGCCGGTCAACAGGACCTCCTCGACTTCCTGCTCGCGCCATGAGGACCCGCGGCAACAGCGTGCTCGCCAACCCGGTGCTCGTCGGCGCCGTGACGATCCTCGTCACCGTCGTCGCGGTCTTTCTGGCCTACAACGCCAACAACGGGCTGCCGTTCGTCCCGACGCTCGAGCTCAAGGTCCGCCTGTCCAACGGTGCCGCGCTCGTCCCGGGCAACGAGGTGCGGTCCGGCGGCTACCGCGTGGGGGTGATCTCCGACATCGAGCCCGTCGCCCGGCGCGGCGGCGGCGCCGAGGCGGAGCTGACGCTCAAGCTCGACCGCTCGATCGGCGACGTGCCGCGGGATTCGACCGCCGTCGTGCGGCCGCGCTCGGCGCTCGGGCTGAAGTACCTCGATCTGCGCGAGGGCCACTCCAGACGGTCGTTCGCCGACGGTGACGTGCTCCCCCGCTCGCAGACCACGGTGCCGGTGGACATCGACCGGGTGTTCGGCATCTTCGACAAGCGCACGCGCGACGCGTCGCAGGGCAATCTCCAGGGCTTCGGCGACGCACTCGCCGGCCGCGGCGTCGCCCTGGGTCGCACGATCGACGAGCTCCCGCGGCTGTTCGGCCACCTCGAGCCCGTCATGCGCACGCTGAGCGCGCCGGACACCCACCTCGACCGCTTCTTCGCCGAGCTCGGCGACGCGGCACGGATCGTCGCGCCGGTCTCGCGCACCCAGGCGCACCTGTTCACGACGATGGCCGACACGTTCCGCGCACTGGGCCACGACCCACCGTCGCTGAAGGCGTTCATCGCCAAGGGGCCGCGCACGCTCGAGGTCTCCACCGGCTCGCTGCGCGCGCAACGGCCGTTCCTGGCGGACGTCGCCGGCTTCGGCCGGGACTTCTCCGTCGCGACGCACGAGCTGCGCGCGGCGCTGCCCGATCTCAGCGCCGCGGTCGACACCGGCATCGGCACCCAGCGGCGCGCGGTCGGGGTCCAGACGCGGCTGCGCGACGCGCTGGCGGCGCTCGACGACCTCGCCGCGGCGCCGTCGACGCCGGCCGCGCTGCGCGAGCTCACCGGCACGGTCGGCAGCCTGAACCCGCAGCTGCGCTTCTACGGCCCGTTCCAGACGGTCTGCAACTACTGGAACAGCTGGTTCACGACGATCGCCGAGCACTTCTCCGAGCCCGACACCACCGGCCACGTGCAGCGCGCGCTCGTGAACTTCGCGGGCCAGCAGGACAACTCGTTCGGCTCGATGGGCGCCAACGCGCCCGCGAACGGCCAGAACGTCCACAACGGCGCCGCGCAGTACATGCATGGCGGCCCGTACGGCGCCGCGATCGGTCCCGACGGCCGCGCCGACTGCGAGACGGGCCAGCGCGGCTACATGGAACGCGACGCGCACTACTTCCCCTCCAAGTACCGCATCCAGGTGGACCCGCGCACGGCCGGGCTGCAGGGGCCGACGTTCACCGGCCGCGCCCGCGTGCCGGCGGGAGAGACGTACGCGGCGCTGCCCGAGACCGGGCCGTACAAAGACATCCTGCCGTCGGAGGCGGGCGGCAAGTGAGGCGCGCCGGCGGGACGTCGAATGCGACCTTCGGCGCCATCGCTCTGGTCGTGCTCGTGGCCGCGTGCTACCTCGGGTTCACGAAGGCGATCCCGTTCCGGCACCACTTCGAGCTGCGTGCGGTCTTCCGCACTTCGAACGACATCCGGCCGAACTCGCCCGTGCGGATCGCGGGCGTGAACGTGG
>JAXDHL010000485.1:0-6467 GCA_034664525.1 Solirubrobacteraceae bacterium | reverse complement strand
CACCCGCCGCCGGGTCCCAAGCCGTCCTGAACGGCTACCATTGCGCCGGCGATCGAGCCTGCGCCCGCCGCGGGCCGGAGCCAGCCCCGCCGACGTAGCTCAGCTGGTAGAGCACTTCACTCGTAATGAAGGGGTCCCCGGTTCGAGTCCGGGCGTCGGCTCCTCAGAAAACCCCGCGCGGGCAGGGTTCTTCTTTGCCCGAAGCGCGGTGGCATCCGCGCCGCCGAGAGCTGCGGATACCGATTCGGATACCACTCGGGTCGCCGTGGCCGCGAAGGCGGTCAGTCGTCGTCCTGGACGCTGCGCAGCTTGCGCGCGAACGCCTCGGGCTGGCCCGCGTATCCGGACTCGCCGCCGATGAAGCCGCCGTGGTGGCTCGGGAACACGGTCGCCTGCTGATCGAGCAACTCGGCGCAGGCCACCGACGTGCGCCCCGTAAACGTCTCCAGGGACTCCTCGCCCACGGCGATCACGATGCGCGTCGGCGCCGCCATCAGCGCATCGACGTCGGGGTGATAGCCGCTGACCGCCCACGACCGGTCGGACAGCAGCGGGTCGCCGCGTGAGCCGTCGTCCTCGGCCGGCATCCCGAACTGGGCCGGATCCGCGGCCGGCTGGGCGAAGTACTCGTCGCTGAACTCGCCTCGCCACGACGTCATCGCGATGAGGGCCGCCATGCCGCCCCCGCCGCCCCTGGTCTCGTAGACGTCGCGGACGCCGGCGCGGGCGCGCTCGGCCGCCGCAGCGTCGGGCAGCACCGGGATCAGCGGCGGCTCGTGGGCGACCAGGGTCGCCACGTCGTCGGGATGCGCCGCCACGAGCGCGAGTGCGGTCACCGCGCCCCCACTGCTCGCGAACATGTCGACCGGGCCGGCGCCGAGGGCCTCGATGACGGCGTGCACGTCGTTCGCCTGCACCGTGGGTGAATGCTCGACCCGACCGTCGTTGCGGGTGCTGCGACCGAGGCCGCGCGGGTCATAGGTGATCACCGTGCGGTCGGGGAAGTACGACGCCAGGGTGACGAAGCCGCCGGCGGTCATCGGCTGCCCGATCATGAACAGCGGCGGGCGCCCGTCGGCGGTCGGCAGAGGACCGTGGACGTCATAGGCGACGCCCGCCTCGGCGGTCTGGAGGATGTGCATCGCGCTCATGTCAACATCGACCTCCGCCGCGCTGAGAACTCATCGGCCCCGACCCCTCGAGATCAGAGACACTGCCTGACCCATGACCGCGAATGGCCATCAGCGCCTCGGCTCGAGGGACTGGGCGAACGAGGCCGTTCGCCGCCTCGAGGCCGATGCCAATCGCTCGGCCGACACGCATCTGCACGCGTTCCCGCTGCGCGAGGACTGGGGCATCGACCTCTACCTGAAGGACGAGTCGGTCCATCCGACCGGATCGCTGAAGCACCGGCTCGCCCGCTCGCTATTCCTGTACGGCCTGTGCAACGGCTGGATCCACGAGCGGACGACCCTCGTCGAG
The DNA here is from genome assembly GCA_034664525.1 of Solirubrobacteraceae bacterium. Classification (GTDB taxonomy): domain Bacteria; phylum Actinomycetota; class Thermoleophilia; order Solirubrobacterales; family Solirubrobacteraceae; genus DATLGB01. Next base: position 4,985 of record JAXDHL010000485.1, on the reverse strand, counting down.
GCCTCCAGTGGTTCGACGGCCGTGTCCGAGGCGTACTTCGCGCGCTACCTGGGGCTGCCGTTCATCGCGGTCATGCCGGCTTCCACGAGCACCGAGAAGATCGCGCTGATCGAGGCGGAGGGCGGATCGTGTCATCTGGTCGACGATCCGCGGACGATGGTCGCCGAGGCGCGGCGGCTGGCGGCTGAGCGCGACGGGCACTTCCTCGACCAGTTCACGTTCGCCGAGCGCGCGACGGACTGGCGCGGCAACAACAACATCGCCGAGTCGATCTTCAGCCAGATGGCACTGGAGCGCCATCCGGTCCCCGCGTGGGTGGTGGTGGGCGCCGGAACCGGCGGGACGAGCGCGACGATCGGCCGCTACGCGCGTCTGATGCAGTGCCAGACGCGGTTGTGCGTCGTCGACCCGGAGGACTCGGTGTTCTACTCGCACTGGGCGGGCGACCCCTCGGCCTTCACCGGCCGGCCGTCGCGGATCGAGGGGATCGGACGCCAGCGCGTCGAGCCGTCGTTCCTCCCGGACATCGTCGACCGGATGCTCCAGGTCCCCGATGCCGCGTCGATCGCCACGATGCGCCTCGTGCGGGCGCGCACGGGACGCAGCGTCGGCGGCTCGACCGGGACCAACGTCTGGGGGGCGTTCCTGCTCGTGGCCGAGATGCTCTCGCGAGGCGAGCGCGGCAGCGTCGTGACGCTGATCTGCGACGGCGGGGAGCGCTACGCCGACACCTACTACAACGACGCATGGGTCGCCGATCAGGGGCTCGCGCTCGCACCGTACAGCGAGGCGCTCGAGCGGTTCCTCACCTCTGGCGCTCTGGCCGGGCCGGCAGTCGCTAGACCTCGGTGATCACCCCGCGGATCTGGTCCACGACCTCCGGCGGGACCTCGTCCATCCCATGCTCGTCGCGCGCGTGCGACTGGATGTCGTCGAACAGCTCCCGCTCGTCGTCGTTGCGCGTCACCCACTGGCAGCCGGGAACCACATCGCCGCATCTGAACTGCTTCATGAGCTCTCCTGTTTCGCGCGTTGCGGCCATCCTACGCCCGTTGGAACCGCGCGGGCGAGCGCGGATACGATCCGCCCGTGTGCCGGATCCTGGCCTACCTCGGTGAGCCGCTCCCCATCCGGAGCCTGCTGTTCGACACCGACAACGGCCTGGTCCGGCAGTCGTACAGCCCGCGGATGATGAACACGTTCCTCAATCTCGCGGGCTTCGGCATGACGGCCTGGGATCCGGCGTCGCTGCGCCCCGACGATCCGTTCACCTACCGGGCGACGACGCTGCCGTCGTTCGACCGCAACCTGCGCTTCATCGCGTCGAAGCTCGCGCCGGTGTGTCTGGTGGCCCACGTTCGCGGCGTCACCTACTCCGGCGAGGCGGTGGTCGCCGACACGAACCTGCACCCCTTTCATTTCGGCGGCACCCGCGTCGTGCTCGCGCACAATGGGCACCTGCGGCAGTTCGCGCGCATGCGCTACGCACTCGTCGAGCACGTACGGCCCGAGCTCGCGCAGCGCATCGAGGGGACGACCGACTCCGAGTGGATCTACGCCCTGATCCTGTCGCAGCTCGACGACCCGTACGGACTGCCGGAGACCGACGAGCTGGCCCACGCCACCGCCAGTGCGCTGCGGATCCTGCGCGACGTCCGCGCCGCGCACGGCATCGACACGTCCTCGCCGATCAACGTGTGTGTGAGCACCGGGCGCGCCGTGGTCGCGACCCGCTTCTCGTTCGACTACGGCTGGTACCCGCCCGATGACGAGATGCTCGAGACCGACCTGCCGTTCGTGAGCCTCTGGTACGCGATCGGCGGCGCGTACGCCGACCGCGACGGCGGGTGGCAGATGACGGGCGCCGATCCGGCCCGCTCGGTGATCATCGCCTCGGAGCCGCTCACGACCGACTCGTCGACGTGGCTCGAGGTCCCGGAATACTCCATGCTGACCGCCGAGCTCGCTCCCGAGGGACTCGCGTTCCAGACGCGCGACCTGGATGTCTGACGGCGCGACCGTCGACTTCCTGGCCACGGTGCCGCTTCTCGAGGGCCTCGAGGAGGCGGACCTGGTCGAGCTGGCGCGGGTGATGCGTCGGCGGACGGTGCGCAAGGGCGAGGTCCTCTGGCGCCAGGGCGACGACGCGCGCGAGCTGCTGGTCGTCGTCGATGGCGCTCTCTCCGCGTCGCTGCACGTGCCCGGGGATCGCATGGTGGAGATCGGCAGCGCCGGACCCGGACAGATCGTGGGCGAGATCGCGCTGCTCGACGGCCAGGGGCACACGATGAGCGTGCGCGTGAAGGAGCCCGCAACGGTCCTGGCGCTCGGCCGTCTGGACTTCGCGGCGCTGCTCGCCGGCCAGCAGCCATCGGCGTTCGCGCTGAAGCGCCGCCTCGCCTCGCTGCTCACGGCGCGCCTGCGTGACCAGCTCCGCCACCTCGCCGCCTCGCTCGACGGCGAGCCGGCGAACGTCGCACCGGCGCTCGCCGACCTGGAGCCTTGCCGACCGCCTGACAGCAGGTACGTGCGCCGGATGGCGACCTTCCACGACTTCGATCCGCTGGCGCTCTGGGGCTTCCTCACGTCCGGGCGCTACGTCCGCTGCCCGCCGGGCCGGACGCTGGTCGCCGAGGGGCTGCCGTCGACGGCCTACTTCCTGACGATCAACGGGGCGGTCGAGAAGGTGCTCGTTCGCGCCGACCAGCGCATCCGGGTCGGGCTGGCCGGGCCAGGGAGGGCGTTCGGCCACGAGAGCCTCATCGACGGAGGCCCGTCCCCCCTCACGGCGATCACGCGTGAGCGCGTGGTCCTCCTCGTCCTGTCGAGCGACCTGTTCCAGCAGCTCTTCAACGGGGAGGACGCCGTCTCGCGGGTCTTCCTCGACGCGATCCAGCGCGACCTGCTGGCGACGCTGCGGCAGACGCTGCGCCCGTGCGCGCGCCTCGCGGCGAGCGTCTAGTGTCGCGCAATGGATGCGGGGAGAGGCCGCCAGGCGGTGGCGGCGTTCCGTGAGACGGCGAGTAGTCCGACCCTCCGCCGGGCGCAGCTCTCGTTCGGCGCGGTCTGGACCGGCGAATGGGCGGTGACCGTCGCGCTCGGGATCCTCGCCTTTCGTGAAGGCGGCGCCACCGCAGTCGGGCTGGTCGCGATGGCGCGCCTGTTGCCCGGCGCGCTGCTGGCGCCGTTGTCGTCGGGCGTCATCGACGCGCGCCGCCGCGACAGCGTGCTGCTGGTGATCTGCCTGATCCGCGCGGTGACGCTGGCCGCCGCCGCGGTGGCGGTGTCGGAGTTGGCCTCGCCCGTCCCCGCCTACGCCCTCGTCGCGATCGCCACGGTCGTCCTGACGCTGTACCGCCCCGCCCACTCGGCCCTCCTGCCGTCCCTGTGCGGGACCCCGACGAAGCTGAGCGCGAGCATGGTCGTGCGCGGACTGCTGGACTCGCTGAGCGCGCTGGTGGGCCCGCTGCTGGTCGCGGTGCTGATCGTCCCGATCGGCGTCAGCGGCGTGTTCGCGCTGTGCGCCGGGGTCACGCTGTGGTCCGGCTGGCTGATCGCGCGCGTCCACTACGAGGCGCCGCCGCGCGTCCTGCGCGCGGTCACCGCCTCACCGCTGCAGGAGTCGCTCAAGGGCCTGGCCCTGATGGTCCGCGACCCGGACGTGCGCCGGATGTCGGCCCTGTTCTGCCTGCAGACGTTCACGCGTGGCTGCTTCACCGTGTTCTCGGTGGTGGTCGCCATCGAGATGCTGGGCACGGGCGAGGCCGGCGTCGGTGTCCTCACGGCGGCGTTCGGGGCGGGAGCGGTGGCCGGGTCGTTCGTCGCCGCGGGGGTGATGGTCGGCGAGGTCCCGTTCGCACGCTGGTCCGGCGTGGCCATCGCGCTCTGGGGACTGCCGTTCGTCGTGCTGGCGGCCGTCTCGAGCGAGTGGCTCGCGCTCGCGTTGATCGCGGTCGTCGGGGTCGCCAACGCGCTGCTCGACGTCGCCGGCTTCACGCTGCTGCAGTTGATCGTCCCCGACGAGGTGATGGGGCGCTTCTTCACCGGCCTCGAATCGCTGTTCACGCTGACGGTCGCCATCGGATCGATCGCCGCGCCGCTGCTGATCGCCACCTTCGGCGAGCGCGGCGCGCTGGTGGTCGCCGGGCTCGTCGCGCCCGCCGGAGCGCTGCTGGCCTGGGGCACGTTGCGCCGGCTCGACATCCGTATCGAGGTCGGCGCGCGCGTGATGGCGCTCCTGCGGCGCGTCGACTTCCTGTCGTCGCTGCCGATGGCCACGCTCGCCCACCTGGCCACCCAGGCGTCAGGCCGCGAGGTCGAGCCCGGCACGGTCGTGATCGAGGAGGGGACGACCGGCGACGACTTCTACGTCATCGCCGACGGCAGCGCCGAGGTCCTGCGCGGAGACGTGAGCGTGACCGTGCTGGGCGCCGGCGAGTGCTTCGGCGAGATCGCGGCGCTGCGACACGTCGACCGCACCTCCAGCATCCGCGCCGCCACGAGCCTGCTCCTGCTGCGCCTCTCCGGAGACCACCTGGTGTGGGCGGTCAGCGGTTACACGCCGAGCCGCGAAGCGGCCGACGCGCTCGTCGAGGCGCGCCTGGTCGCGGCGTACTCGTCGTGACGGCGCCACCACGCGCCCGTCTCGTTGCGGCCGTGCGGCGCCCGGTCGAGCCACTGGTACTGCCCCAGAGACCGTCCAGGCCGCGCGCGTAAGCCGAGTAGGTGTGGTGGACGACGCCGTCCTGCATCGCGAACGGCGAGCGCCGACGGCCAGCGTCGTTTCCGCACGCGAAGCGATCCGTCGCATACGGCCGGCACGAGCCCGTGCGGCCCCTGGTCCGAGCTACGCCCACATCGGAGCCTGCGAAGGCTCAGCTACCGCTCAGTGTTCTATCGGGTGAGACCGAGGGCGGTCGCCGAAGCTGCTCGTGCTGTTGCATCTCCACAGCAGAAAGGCCACGATCTCCGTGAACCTCACCAAC
>JAXDHL010000484.1:0-10233 GCA_034664525.1 Solirubrobacteraceae bacterium | reverse complement strand
GGGCCTACGTGCGCTCGATGACCGCCGCCTCCGCGCGCGGCGATCTGCTCCAGGTGTGGCTCGACCTGCTCGGGATCGCGGCGTCGCTCGCCGCCGCCGGGCGCGCGGAGGAGGCGCTCGAGGTCGAAGGCCTGGCCCAGGGCCTCGCGAACGAGACGGGCGTCGCCCGCGCGATGGAGGTCCCCGGCGCCGAGCAGCTCGAGCGCGCGGCCGAGGCGGTCGGGCCCGAGGCCGCCCTGGCGGCGCGGTCGCGCGGCGTCGGCGTCCGGCCCGGGCGGCGGGTCGAGCGGGCCCGCGAGCTGGCGGAAGCCGCCGCATCCGTGACGCGATAGCCTTTGCCTACCAATTCGGTAGGAAAGGCGGCGGATGTTCTTCAGGCAGGTGGTCGATCCGGACCTCGGCTGTGCGAGCTACGTGCTCGGCGACGCCGGAGAGGCGATCGTCGTCGACCCGGGGATCCGCGTCGAGGCGCTCGAGGCGGTGCTCGAGGAGGAGCGGGCGACGGCACGCTGGATCCTCGAGACGCATACGCACGCCGACCACGTCTCCGGTCGCGCGTTGCTCGACGGACCAGCGCTGCTGCCCGCCCCCGGCGACGCGTTCCGCGCCGGGGAGGTCCGGGTCGAGGCGCTCGCCGCCCCGGGCCACCGGCCCGAGCACGTCGCGCTGGTCGTCACGGACACCGCCCGCTCGGCGGAGCCGCTGGCGCTGCTGAGCGGCGACTCGCTGCTGGTCGGCGACCTCGCCCGGCCCGACCTCGCCGTCGACGCCCGCGCCGGCGCCCGCGCGCTGCACGCCACGCTGACCGGGTTCGCCGAGTTGCCCGACCACGTCGAGCTGTGGCCGGGACACACGGGCGGCTCGCTGTGCGGTGGTGCCAACCTGTCGGCCAAGCGGTCGTCCACGCTCGGCTACGAACGCCGCGCCAACCCGCTGCTCGCGGTCGCCGACGCGGACGCGTTCACCACGCTGCTGATCGCCGACCTGCCCGCGCGGCCGCCGACCGTCGAGCGCGTCGTCGCCCGCAACCGCTCCGCGCGCCCGGCCGCGCCGCCGCCGTCGCGCGCCGACCTCGCCGCCGCGGTCGCCGCGGGGGCCGTCCTCGTCGACGGGCGCCCGATGGACGCCTTCGACGCCGCGCACCTCCGCGGCGCGCTGAACCTCCCGCTGACCGGCCGCGGCATCGGGACCCGCGCCGGCTTCCTGCTCGACCCGGAGGCGGAGCTCGCGGTCACCGCCGCGACGGAGTCCGAGGCGTTCGAGCTCGCCCGCCGTCTGCGCGCGGTCGGCCTGGACCGGATCGCCGCCGTGGCGCCGTTCGAGGCCGCCGCCTTCGGCGAGCCGCCGGCCCATCGCGGTCCGATCGACGTCGCCGAGCTGCCGGCGCGGCTTTTGGACGGGGTCACACTGGTCGACGTCCGCGACGAGCCCGAATGGCGCGGCGGCCACGTGGCCGGCTCGCTGCACCTCCCGCTGCACCGCTTGCGGACCCACGCGGCCGGGCTCCCGCGCGTCCCGCTCGCGGTCGCCTGCGCGGCCGGCCCGCGCGCCGCGGCGGCCGCGTCGGCGCTGCGCTGGATCGGCCACGACGCCGTCCGAGTGGCCGGCGGCGGCGTCGGCGACCTCGAGCGGCTGGGCGTGCCGCTGGTGCGCGGAGGCTAGATTGCGCCGCTATGGGCGACGACCATCTCTTCGGGGCCGCACACGTCGAGCGCTACCAGGCGACCGACGGCGACGAGGGCTTCCACTGGAAGCGCGACACGACGATCCTGCTCCTCACCACTGTCGGCCGCAGATCCGGCGAGGAGCGCATCCAGCCGCTGATCTTCCGGGAGGTCGAGGGCAATCCCGTGATCGTCGCCTCCAAGGGCGGCTCGCCCGAGCAGCCCGGATGGTTCCTCAACCTCAGGGACGCGGACGAGGTCGGGGTGCAGATCAAGGGCGACCGCTTCCGGGCCACGCCGCGGGTCGCCGAGGGCGAGGAGCGCGACCGCCTGTGGGCGGCCATGACCGAGGTCTGGCCCGACTACGACCAGTACCAAACCAGGACGGACCGCCAGATCCCCGTCGTCGTCCTCGAGCGCGCATAAGCACGTGCCGACAGCGCTCGTCACGGGCTTCCCCGGCTTCATCGGGCGGCGGCTCGTCCGCGCGCTGCTCGACGACCACGCGGACCTGCGGGTCGTCGCGCTGGTGGAGGGCCGGATGGCCGGCATCGCGCGCACGGTGGCGGCCGACGAGCAGCGCCTGGAGATCCTGCCGGGCGACATCTCCAAGCGCCGGCTGGGACTCTCCGACGCCGACTGGGACCGCCTGGCCGCCGAGGTCACGCACGTCTTCCACCTGGCCGCGATCTACGACCTCGCGGTGCCGGACGAGCTGGCCCAGCGGGTCAACGTCGACGGCACCGGCAACGTGCTCGAGCTGTGCCTCGAGGCCCGCGACCTGCAGCGCCACGTCTACATCTCGACCGCCTACGTGGCCGGCAAGCGCCACGGCGTCGTCTACGAGCACGAGCTCGTGATGGGCCAGGACTTCAAGAACCACTACGAGTCCACGAAGTTCCAGGCCGAGGTGTGGGTGCACGAGACGCGCGAGCGCGTCCCGACGACGATCCTGCGCCCGGCGATCGTGGTCGGCGACTCGCGCACGGGCGAGACGGAGAAGTTCGACGGCCCGTACTACCTGCTGCGCACGATCTCGCGGATGGCGCGGGCGAACCGCGCGGTGGTCCAGTTCGGCCACTCCGATGCGACGTTCAACGTCGTGCCGGTCGACTTCGTCGTCGCCGCGATCGTCGCCGCCGCGTTCGACGACGCCGCCGCGGGGGAGACGCTGCACCTCGTCGACCCGCACCCGCTGACCACCAAGGAGCTCGTGACGACGCTGTCGGAGCGCTACGCGGGCCGCGCGCCCGCCGGGCGCGTGCCGCCGGCGCTGGCCGAGGCGTCGCTGCGCCTGCGCCCGGTGCGCGACATGCTCGGCGGGACCCCACGCGAGTCGATCGCCTACCTCAACCACGCCGTCACCTTCGATGCCCGCCGGGCGGTCGACCTGCTCACGCCGCACGGGCTGACCCCGCCGCGCTTCCCGGAGTACGCCGAGAGGATGGTCGGCTTCTTCCGGGAGCACGAGGACGATCCATCCTTCGCGCCCCGGTCCGGCGGATGACCGCACCCCGCGGGTGAGCGCCAGATCGCGGTCCGGCGTGCGTTGGAGCCGATGATGTCGCGTATGCGGATGCCCATGGCCGCGGTTGCCGTCGCCGCCGTGCTCCTGATCCCCGCCGCCGGCGCGTCCGGCGCCGGCCTGTCCTTCACCACCCCGGCCCAGCTTCCGCACGGCGATCCGAGCGGGACGCCGTACTACGGCGGCGGCGAGCCGTCGGTCGCGTTCGACCCGAACGGCGACGGCCACGTCTACGTCACCGCGCCGCAGGGGATCCCGGCCGCGGTCGGCGGCATCCTGGGGGTCGGCAGCTCCGCCGGCGTCGCCTACTGGGCGTCCGACGACGCCGGCCTGTCGTGGCCGAAGTCGGGCATCACCGGCTCCGGCGCGGGCGGCGGCGACTCCGACGTCGAGGTGCTGGGCGACCACAAGGTCCTGGTCGCCGACCTCGAGGCGGCGGCGACCGCGATCTGCTCGTCGACCGACTTCGCCAAGACGTTCCCGGACTGCGGCGGCGGCATCGATCCCAACCAGCAGGGGCCGGAGAACGACCGCGAGTGGCTGACCCGGGGCGCCAAGCCGGGCGAGGTCTACCTGACCTACCACGACTTCGCGGGCGGCTTCCCGATCATCGAGCGCTCGACCGACGGCGGCCAGACGTTCTCGCCGTGCGGGACGATCATCGATCCCGCCGGCCCGGCCGCCCAGACCTACACGCCCGCGGGCGGGACGCTCGTGTCCAAGCCGCTGGTCGGCCCGGACGGCACGGTCTACGTCGAGTTCACGACGCCGGACCAGACCGCGCCGCCGGTCGGCGCCAAGCTCAACCATCTCTACATGGCCGTCGCCAAGGGCGGCTGCACCGGCACCACGGTGTTCACCGATCATGTGATCTACCAGGATCCGGGAGCGGACCTGGCGCGCATCTTCCAGGCCTCGGCGCGCGATGCGGGCGGCAACCTGTACGTGCTCGCCGGCGGCCAGACGAAGGCGGGGCAGACCGACAGCGGCTTGTACCTGTTCACGTCCACGGACGACGGCAAGACGTGGTCGGCGCCGGCCAAGGTCAACCCGCCGGCGGCGAAGGCCAACGTGTTCCCGGCGATCGCGGGCGGCCCGGGCAAGGGTGAGGTCGTCTTCGGCTGGTTCGGCACGGAGACGTCGGGCGACCCGAACACCCAGACCAACCAGTGGCGCTTCTACGCGGCGGAGTCGCTCGACGGCGGCCAGACGATCGCCACCACGACCGTGTCGCCGGATCCGCTGCACTACGGCGACATCTGCACGCAGGGCGTGTTCTGCGGGCTGATACCGGGCCAACCGGGCAACCGCAACCTGGCCGACTTCGCGTCGGTGGCCGTTAATCCGGCCGACGGCTGCCCCGCGTTCGCGATCCCGGGCGACCCGTACAACCGGCCGGACCTGCCCAGCGGCCAGAACACGAATGGCTCATCGGCGTACATCTCCGTCGCGAACGGCAAGGGCGCCTGCCTGACCAAGGGTGAGGCGGGCAAGCCGGCGACGACGATCGGGTCCGGGTCAGGGTCCGGCTCCGGCGGGTCGGGCGGCTCCGGTACGACATGCCTCGACCGCGCGGCGCCCGCGGTCAAGGTCGGATCCGTCCGGCACGCCGGACGCCGGCTGCGCCTGCGCGGCACGGCGTCCGACCGCGGCTGCGCGACCGGCGGCAAGGGCAAGGTCGCCCGCGTGCAGGTCGCGATCGCCGAGCAGACCGGCAAGCAGTGCCGCTTCGTCACGCCGACGGGACGGCTGGCCGCCCAGGGCTCGTGTGCGAAACGGCGCTTCCTGAACGCCAAGGGCGCCTCGACGTGGACGCTGACCGTCCGCCGCAAGCTGCCCGCCGGCCGCTACGTGGTGGTCGTCCGCGGCCGTGACGCCTCCGGCAACGTCTCCAGGGCGCGGTCGGCCCGCGCGGTGCGCCTGCGGTGAGGAAGCTCGTGGCCCTGGCGGTCGCCGGCGCGGTCGCGCTGGCGGCCGGCTGCGGTGGCGATGACGGAGGCGGCAAGGCCGGCGCGCGGCAGGCGGTCCAGCGCTACTTCGCGGCGCTCGGAGACAAGGACGCCACCGGCGCCTGCCAGACGTTCACCGAGAGCAGCCAGGAGAAGCTGGCCGAGTTCGGCCACGACCACCTCAAGACCGGCGCGTCGTGCCGGGAGGTCGTCGACCTGCTGTTGCAGGCGCCTGCCGGGACGGGGCTGGCGAAGCTGCGCGGCGCGAGGATCACCGCGGTCGAGCTCAAGGGCGCCGAGCAGGCCGAGGTGCGGGTGCAGGGCCTCGACCGCCCGATCGACCTGCGGCTGCAGGGCGGCCGCTGGCGGATCGCCTCCCAGCCGGCCGGCGAGACCGACTAGTGCCCCGAATCGGGACACCACGAGCTGGGCTCGAGGACGATCACCGGCATCGCAGCCAGGTCCGGCGATGGACGCCGGTCGCCGGTCGCGCCAGCTTGTGCCGGTGACGTACGTTTGTTGTCGGAGATGGGCCGGGTTGGCGGGGGCGGCCTCGGAGCGACCACAGAGAGAATGGGGCGAATGACGCACGGCTGCTTGCCGGGACTACAGGTGGCCATCAGCTACGGCCGGCGAGGGGAGACCACCGTCGAGCTCGTGGGCGAGCTCGACATCGCGAGCCTGTCGCGGCTTCGCAGGCTGCTGCTCGCGCTGCTCGAGGACTGCGTGCGCGTCGCGGTCGACCTCCGGAAGCTGCGCTTCGTCGACCTCCCCGGAGTGCGCCTGCTCGTCGAGGTGGCGGCGGTGGCCGCGGGGCGTGACTGCCGGCTCGAGATGGAAGGCGCGTCGGGACAGGTCGCCCGCCTGCTCGAGCTGACGAGCGCCCGGCCGCTGCTCCCGTTCTCCGCCGTCTCCGCTGTGACATCTTAGATATCGAACGGTTCGACATCGACGGTACGATGGGGCGGTCATGCCCCCGCGCCCGCCCGCCGTCACGCCGATCGGCCTCCAGCTCACCCGCACCGCGCGCTCGCTCTCGACCGCCTTCGAGCGCGCCATGGCCGAGGCCGGCGGGTCGGCCTCGACCTGGCAGGTGCTCGTGCTCGTCCGCGCGGAGCAGTGGGGGACGCAGTCCTCGCTGGCCGAGGCGATGGGGGTCACCGGGGCGACGCTCACCCATCACCTCAACGGGCTCGAGCGGTCCGGCCTCGTCCGCCGCTGGCGCGAGGACGGCAACCGGCGCGTCCAGCGCGTCGCGCTCACCGACGAGGGCGAGGCGCTGTTCGAGCGCCTGCGCGGCGTCGCGGTCGCCCACGACGCGCGCCTGCGCTCGAAGCTCTCAGACGCCGAGGTCGAGCAACTCTCCGAGCTGCTCGAGCGGCTGCACTCCGGCCTCGACTAGCGGGTCCGGTACCCCTTCGCCGGGTCCCAGTGCAGCGGCTTGCCGGCCACCGGCAGCGGAGCGTCCGCGGCCGAGATCCGCACGCCGCGATGGGTCTTCGGCGGGCAGATGGCGACGTAGCGGGCGTAGCCGCCGAGGCCGCCCTTGAACTTCGGGAAGCCGATCGAGACGAGGCAGCCCGTCGCCGGCACGCCCTGCAGGTTGGCGACTCCCTCGGCTTGGGTGTAGCCGTGGTGCATCAGCCACGACTCGCCCTCGAGCGTCGGCGTCGTGTCGGTGTCCAGCGGCTCGTGGCCGTGGAGGAGGATGTGGCGCTTGAGGTGCAGGAACTTCAGCGCGTCGAGGCTGACGCCCGGGAAGGCGGGGTCGGCCGCGAGTGCCTTGGCGGCGCCGGCGTCCTCGGTCCACTTGTGCGACCAGTCCGAGCGGACCATGACCACGGATCCGGCAGGGACCCGGCCGTGCGTGCGCTCGAACGCGGTGATGTCCGACACCTTCAGGGCGTACTTCGGATCCTTCTTGACCTGCGGGACGATCGAGATCACCACCAGTGGCCGGACGGCGTACGTGGCCGGGAGCTCGTCGATGCCCGGGTACTCGGGCGCCCAGTGGGCGGGCGGGTCGAGCTGGGTGCCGAGCTGATCGGTCGAGAGCTGGTAGGCGGTCGCCTCGAAGCCGTCCTTCGCGTAGGTGTAGGCGGTGTTGGTCGCCGGGTCGACCGCGGGGCTGAACGCGCTCGGTCCGAAGCCCTTCCAGACCGGGATCGTCGGGGCGATCGTGTGCGTCAGATCGATGTAGCGCGCCTTCGAGAGGACGCTGTCATAGACCCCCCACAGTCCGGGACTGCGGGACTTGGTGGCCGCGCCCGCCGGGCCGGCGGGCAGGACGGCGACCGCGATCGCCACGACGAACGCCGCGGCGGCAAGCCTCGGGATGCGCACGAAAACCTCCTGGGAAAACGGGGACAGGCACCGTTTTCCCGCTACGCCCACTCCGCCAACCGGCGCTCGAGCAGCCGGCGCTCGGGGCCGTCGTCGGCCAGCTTCAGCGCCCGGCGGTAGGCCTCGGCCGCCTCCTCGGTGCGGCCGAGGCGCCGCAGCAGCTCGCCGCGCGTCGCGTGCAGATAGCGGTAGCCGTCGAGCTCGACCCGGTCGGCGATCGCCAGCCCCGCCTCTGGCCCCTCCGCCTCGGCGACCGCGACCGCCCGGCTCAGCTCGACGACCGGTGAGCCGGTGAGCCGCGAGAGCTCCCCGTACAGCGCGGCGATCTGCGGCCAGTCGCGCGGCTCGGCGGCGTGGAGCGAGGCGATCGCGGCCTGCAGCACGTACGGTCCCCGGCCGCGCAGCGCGAGCGCGCGGTCGAGCACCGCCCGGCCCGTCGCGATCTGCGCCGCATCCCACAGCGAGCGGTCCTGGTCGGCCAGCAGGACGAGCTCGCCGTCGCGGAAGCGGGCCCCGCGGCGGGCGTCGTGCAGCAGCATCAGCGCCAGCAGGCCCTGGGCCTCCGGCTCGTCGGGCATCAGCTCGGCGAGCGCGTGCCCGAGCCGCAGCGCCTCACCCGCCAGGTCGCCGCGGCCGGCGTAGCCCTCGTTGAAGATCAGGTACACGACCGCCAGCACGGCGGCGAGCCGGTCGGGAAGCCGGTGCCCCGACGGCACCCGGAACGGGATCCCGGCCGCCTTGATCTTGCGCTTCGCCCGCACGAGCCGCTGCGCCATCGTCGCCTCCGGGACCAGGAACGCGCGGGCGATCTCGGCGGTCGTCAGGCCGCCGAGCGTGCGCAGCGTGAGCGCCACCTGCGCCTCGGTGGCGAGCGCGGGGTGACAGCAGGTGAAGACGAGCTCGAGCCGCTCGTCGGGGAAGGTCGTCTCGTCCACGGTGTCCTCCACGGCCTCGGGGACCTCGAGCAACCGGGTCTTGACGGCCAGCGTGCGGTCGCGGCGCAGGCGGTCGATCGCCCGGTTGCGGGCCGTCGTCACCAGCCAGACCCCGGGGTTGGCCGGGGCGCCGTCGCGCGGCCAGCGCTCGGCGGCGATCGCGAACGCCTCCTGAGCGGCCTCCTCGGCGAGGTCGAAGTCGCCGAGGAAGCCGATCAGGGCCGCGAGGACGCGTCCCCATTGGTCGCGGAAGGCCTGCTCGAGGATCGCGCTACCACTCCACGATCGGACGGACCTCGATCGCGCCGCCCATGCGCGCGGCGGGGATCCGGGCGGCCAGCTCGATCGCGGCGTCGAGGTCGTCGGCCTCGAAGAACAGATAGCCGCCGATCGCCTCCTTAATCTCCGCGAACGGGCCGTCGGTGGTCAGCGTCTTGCCGTCCTGGACGCGCACGGTCGTCGCCGTCTCCGGATCCTGCATCTGGACGCCGGGCGTGACGCCGGCCGTCTGGTTGAGCGCTTGATAGTCGGCGTAGACCGCCTGCTGCTCGGCCTCGGAGAGCGTGTTCCACGACTCGGTCCGCGGCGTCGGCGTCGTGCCCTGATGGATCAGCAGCATGTACTTCATGGGAGTCCTCCGGCTTGGGGATGGTCCCCTCTAAGACGAACGAGCGGGGCGCGCATCGACAGCTCCTGGAGTGCCCGACCAGGCTGGGGGTATATGAGGAGCGGGATGCTCCTCGCAGCCCAGTACCCGTTCGTCAGCATCCTCGGGACGATGCTCGTCTTCTTCATCTGGGTCGCGTATGTCTGGCTGATGGTGATGCTCATGATCGACGTCGTCCGCCGGCGCGACATCGGCGGGTGGGCCAAGGCTGCGTGGATCGTCCTCATGGTCGTGCTGCCGTGGATCGGCGTGCTGGCGTACCTGATCATCCACCACGAGGAGCTGGCGCTGCGCGGCTTCGGCCGTCCCGACTCCTCCGACGAGCGCTACAGCACCGCCGGCGAGATCGAGCGGGCGGAGGGGCTGCGCGACCGGGGGTCGATCACGCAGGCCGAGTTCGAGGCGCTGAAGTCGCGGGCGCTCACCGCCTGACCGATCGTCAGTGGTGGTGGTCGTGCCCGCGCACGGTCACCCAGGACTGCCAGGTGATGCGCAGGATGACGAGCGTGATGGCGAGGCCGATCAGCGGGTCGGCGATCGGCAGGCCGATGGCGACGACGGCCGCGGACGCGATCACGGCCAGCGACACGTACGCGTCGGCGCGGGCGTGGTGGCCGTCGGCGACGAGCGCGGGACTGTCGAGCCGCGCGCCCGCCCGCAACCGCACCTTGGCGGCGACGAAGTTGGCGAGATAGCCGATCGCTCCCGCGGCCGCGAGCGCCCACAGGTGGTCCGGGGCCATCGGGTGCACGAGCCGGCGGATCGCCTCGACCCCGGCGACGCACGCGCTGATGAAGATGGCGGCGACGACGAACAGGCCGGCTCGCCGCTCCGCCCGCTCGGAGCGCAGCAGGAAGGCGATGCCGAGCGGCACCGCGGTCAGGGCGTCGCCGAAGTTGTGGATCAGGTCGGCCAGCAGCGCCACCGAACCCGACAAGGCGAAGATGAGCGCCTGGGCGACGGCGGCCGCGCCGAGCACGCCCAGCGAGATGAGCACCGCGCGGATGCCCTCGCGCGAGCGCTTGATCGAGTCGTGGACGAGACCGTGGGAGTGGTCGTGGCCGACCGGGCGAGCCCGGCGCGCACGTGCTCGACGTGCGGGATCGCCTGCTCGGGGCACGCCGCCAAGATAGCTGCCGCTGCTCAGCCG
>JAXDHL010000483.1:0-4732 GCA_034664525.1 Solirubrobacteraceae bacterium | reverse complement strand
ATCCACCTCGTGACCGATGTCGAGGAGGTCCTGATGACCCCCGGTGACACCGTCGTCATCCGCGGCACCAATCACGCTTGGAAGAACCGCTCCGACAAGCCGTGCCTGCTCGTCGGCGTGATGGTCGACGCCGTGCCCAAGGTCGCGGCCGCCGTGAGCAGCTGCCTCATCGTCGAGGCGCGATCGGCCGATGGAGGGCATGATGAGAATCGCGACGCGCAACGTATGGCGGGCGAGGGCAGGTGTCGCGTGGACGTGATCACGTGGCGGCCCGGCCGGGTCGGCAAGGGCTGGCTGTTCCCGGACGGGACGGTGCGTGCCTGGTCGGTCAACGCCCGCGAGCAGCCGCATCATGCCGAGATCGAGCATC
The DNA here is from genome assembly GCA_034664525.1 of Solirubrobacteraceae bacterium. Lineage (GTDB taxonomy): Bacteria > Actinomycetota > Thermoleophilia > Solirubrobacterales > Solirubrobacteraceae > DATLGB01. Next base: position 4,362 of record JAXDHL010000483.1, on the reverse strand, counting down.
CAGCGGGCGCGCTTCGGTTCCGCCTATCGACTGACGGGGTGGTCGAGCTCCATGGCGACCAGACGCGCCTGTCGCTGATCGCGGCAGCGCTCGCAGCGGCGCGTCGTCAGGGCTGAAGATCGGGCGGATCAACCCGGCCACGAGGGCGTGCTGTTCCCTGCGGGCCTTCAAAATGTGCTCGGCCGTCGATCGCGGATGTGCCAACCTGAGGACGATGCCAACCCGGTGGTATCGCGCCGGCGCGATCTACTCGGTCGATGTCGGGCTGTTCCAGGACTCCGATGGCGACGGTGCCGGTGACTTCCAGGGCCTGAGCGCCCGACTGGACTACCTGGCCCGGTTGGGCGTGACCACGATCTGGCTCAATCCGATCCACCCGTCTCCGCGCCGCGACGGCGGCTACGACATCTCGGACTACTACGGCGTGCATCCGCGCCTTGGGAGCCTCGGCGACTTCGCGGCGCTGATGCACGAAGCCGACGAGCGGGGCATCAGGGTGATGCTCGATCTGGTGGTCAACCACACCAGCGACACCCATCCGTGGTTTCAGGCCGCCCGCTCGGATCCGGACTCGCCGTTCCGCGACTGGTACGTGTGGTCCGACACCGAGCCTCCAGACCGCTTCGAGGGGATGGTCTTCCCGGGCGTCGAGAACGAGACGTGGACCTACGACGAGATGGCCGGCGCGTGGTACCGGCACCGGTTCTATCGCTTCGAGCCGGACCTCAACACCGACAACCCGGCCGTTCGCGAAGAGATCCGCAAGATCACCCTGTTCTGGCTGCGACTCGGGATCGCAGGCTTCCGGGTCGATGCCGCCCCGTTCCTGATCGAACCCAAGACCCGCGCGGAGCGACGCGCGGCCTACGAGTTCCTCGGAGAGCTGCGCGAGTGGCTCTCCTGGCACCGTGGCGACGCCGTCATGCTCGCGGAGGCCAACGTCTCAGACGAGGAGCTGATCGAGTACTTCGGACAGTCCGACGGGAGCGCGACGAGGGTCCTGATGATCTTCGCGTTCCGGCTCAACCAGGCGATGATCCTGGCGCTGGCGCGCCAGGACGCCCGCCCCATCGTGGCGACGCTCCGCGAGTTGCCGCAACTGCCCCGCCACGGCCAGTGGGGGACGTTTCTGCGCAACCACGACGAGGTCGACCTCGGACGCCTCACCGACGAAGAACGCCAGGAGGTCTTCGCCGAGTTCGGTCCCGAGGAGCACATGCAGCTGTACGGCCGGGGCATCCGGCGGCGGCTCGCGCCGATGCTCGGCGGCAACAGGCGGCGGATCGAGCTCGCCTACAGCCTGCAACTCAGCATGCCCGGTACTCCGGTCATCCGTTACGGCGAGGAGATCGGCATGGGAGACAACCTCGATCTGCCCGAGCGGGAGGCGATCCGCACACCGATGCAGTGGGATGACACGCGCAACGCCGGTTTCTCCCGCGCGGATCCCGAGCAGCTCGTGGCGCCGGTGGTCGACTTCGGGCCATTCGGCTACCAGCACGTCAATGCGACCGCCCAGCGCCGTGACCCCCACAGCCTGCTCACGTGGTTCGAACGCATCCTTCACGCCCTGCGCGAATGCCCGGAGATCGGAAGCGGCGACCACGAGATGATCGACGACGCGGGGCCGGCGCATGTCCTCGTCGACCGCGCCGACGGACGAAGCGGCAGCACGCTGATCGTCCACAACCTCGCGGACCGGCCGTGCACGCTCCGGCTCCGATCGCAGCAGAGCCCCGACCACCGGCCGCTCAACTTCTTCGCCGATTCCGACTATGGGCCCGACGTCGATCTCGGCGCCGTCGAGGTTGCCGGCTTCGGATACCGCTGGATCCGGCTGCGACAGGGGCCTGGGGGCTGAGGGACGTGTCAGTGCCGTGGTGGCGCTCGGCGGCCATCTACCAGATCTACCCACGGTCGTTCGCGGACCTGGACGGCGACGGCGTCGGTGACCTGCCCGGCATCACCGGGCGCCTCGAGTACGTGCGCGACCTCGGTGCGGATGCGGTCTGGCTGTCGCCGATCTACCGCTCCCCGATGGCCGACTTCGGCTATGACATCGCCGACCACACCGACGTGGACCCGCTGTTCGGCAGCCTCGCCGACGCCGACGCGCTGATCGCCCGCGCACATGAGTTGGGCCTTCGCGTCCTCTTGGACTTCGTCCCGAACCACACGTCGGACCGGCACCCGTGGTTCGCGGAGTCGCGTGCGAGTCGCCACGCGTCGAAGCGCGCCTGGTACGTCTGGCGCCGCGGCGACGAGGTGCCGAACAACTGGTTGTCGACCTTTGGGGATCACCAGCCCGCGTGGACACGGGATCACGCGACCGGCGAGTGGTACCTGCACTCGTTCCTCCCCGAGCAGCCGGACCTCAACTGGGACGAACCGGCCGTCGAGGCTGCGATGCACGACGTTCTCCGGTTCTGGCTCGGGCGGGGTGTCGACGGAGTGCGCATCGACGTGGCCCAGAAGATCGGCAAGGACCCGGCGCTCGGCGACAACGAGCCGGGGCGCCGTCACGACGAGGACTGGCCCTCGGTGCACGACCGGCTTGCGGCGATCCGCCGCGTGCTGGAGGAGTTCGACGGCGACCGGGTCGCAGTGGGGGAGGTCTACCTGCTCGACCAGCGAGCGCTCGCGCCGTACATCAGCTCCGGCGACGAGCTGCACCTGGCGCACAACTTCTACTTCCTGCACCTCCCGTGGTCCGCCGAGCGCTTTCGCACGGCGGTCGACGAGTTCGAGTTCTTGACTCGCGATGGCGGCTGGCCGGCCTGGTGCCTGAACAACCACGACCACTCGCGGACCGCGACGCGCTACGGGCTTGCTCGCGCACGTGTCGCTGCGGTCCTGATGCTGACGCTGCGCGGGACGCCGTTTCTCTACCAAGGCGAGGAGCTCGGTCTGACCGACGCCGCGGTGCCGCCAGAGGCGATCGTCGACGTGGACGGTCGTGACCCGGAGCGCGCGCCAGTGCCGTGGCAGCCGGGCCCGGGCACGGGCTTCACCGCCGGTCGTGCCTGGCTGCCCCTGCATCCGGACGCGGACCGCCTCGCCGTGACCGTCCAGGAAGGCGACCCTGCGTCGTCACTCGAGCTCTACCGAACGCTGTTGGCATTGCGGCGGCGAACGCCGGCGCTGCAGCACGGCTCGTATCGCTCGGTCCACTCGGCACCCGACGTCTTCGCTTACGTGCGCGAGCACGAAGGCGAGCGGCTGCTCGTGGCGCTCAACTTCGCGCCGTTCCCGCGCGCGTTGCCCGGCGAGGCCGAGGGAGGGCGCGTGCTGCTCTCCACGCACGCCGAGCCGCGCGTCGGCGAGCTGGCGGGGGACGAGGCGCGCGTGTTCGAGCTCTAACTGTCGAGCAGTCCGCCGGCGTGTTCGCCGGCACGCGTTCGATAGGACGCGCGCAGGCGAATACCAGGGCGGGATTCCTTGCCTCGCCGAGGGGGCGCCCTAGTTGTCCGGGCATGGCAACCACTACGACGGCGCGGCGGTTTCGCAATCGGGTGAAGGCAGGCCGGGAGCTGGCGGAGCGGCTCAGCCAGTACGCGGGGCGCGACGACGTGATCGTGCTCGGGCTGCCGCGCGGCGGTGTGCCGGTCGCCTTCGAGGTCGCGCGCGCCCTGAGCGCGCCGCTGGACGTCTATCTCGTGCGCAAGCTCGGCGTCCCGGGTCACGAGGAGATGGCGATGGGCGCCATCGCGACGGGCGGCACGCGCGTCCTGAACAAGCAGCTGATCGAGTCGCTCGACATTCCACCGGAGTGGATCGAGGCGATCGATGCGAAGGAGCGCCGGGAGCTCGAGCGCCGCGACCGGCTCTACCGCGGCGACCGGCCGCCTCCGGACATCGCGGGCAACACGGTGATCGTCGTTGACGACGGCCTGGCGACGGGATCGACCATGGTTGCGGCCGTGCACGCGATCCGCCAGGACGATCCGGCGAAGATCGTCGTCGCCGTCCCGGTCGCCGATCCCGACGTGTGCGAGGGCCTGCGGAAGTTGGCCGACGAGGTGGTGTGTCTGAGCACGCCGCGGCCGCTGCGGTCGGTCGGCTCCTGGTACGACGACTTCTCGCAGCTGACCGACGAGGACGTCCGCGAGATGCTCGTGCTGGCGCCGAACCGGCCGCCGGCTCGGCAGCTCGAGGGCGTTGGGCAGCTGACGGGCGAGGCCGGCGACTACGACCCGGTGCTCGAGCGCGCGGCCGCCGCGCGCTTCGTCCTCATCGGCGAGGCCTCGCACGGCACGCACGAGTTCTACCGCGACCGTGCGGAGATGACGAAGCGGCTGATCGCCGAGCAGGGCGTCACCGCCGTCGCCGTCGAGGCCGACTGGCCGGACGCCTACCGCGTCA
>JAXDHL010000482.1:0-7062 GCA_034664525.1 Solirubrobacteraceae bacterium | reverse complement strand
CCTCCGCCTCGAGCTCGAGCCCCGGGGCGCGGATCCGCCAGCGACCGGGCGCCGTCGCGACGCGCAGGCGCTGCAGCGGCGGGGCGAAGCGCAGCACGCGCCCCTCGAGCGCGACCACCACCGAGGTGGGCGCGCCGCCGAGCAGCCGGCCGCCGGCGAAGGAGACGGCGGCGCCGTCGAGGTGCGCCTGGCCCCACCACCAGTGGCCGGCGAAGGCCGAGCCCCAGTTCTTCTCCGCGTAGACGGTCGCACCGTCGAGCGGCCAGGTCTCGCCCGCGACGGTCGCCGTCCCGTGCGCGCGCCCGAGCAGCAGGTGTGGGTGCCAGTACTGCCCCAGCCCCGGCACGGCATGCGCCGGGCCGAGCGCGCCGAAGGGGCGTCCGCGCGCCCACTCGACCACCGGCTCAACCCTCACGTCGAGCGTCACCTGCGGGAGCGCCACGCGCAGCGGACCGTCGCGGGCGCCGACCGCCCCCCGCGGGTCGATCGCCCACGTCGTCACCTGGCCGGGGTGGGCGGCGGCGGCGTTGAGCGCCCAGGTCCCGTCGTCCGCCCGGCACACGCCCGACAGCGCGATCAGCACCCGTCCCCGGGCGACGTCGGTGAAGCGCCAGAAGTAGCCCTCCATCCTGACGCCGTGCGGCGCGCGCAGATCCGCGAACGGCAGGTCGGCGCCCGTGCTCCGGTAGGCGTTGAGTAGGTTGCGGGCCATGGGTGAAAGAGAGCTGCGCACGCTGCTCGAGGGCGGCGACTTCTACGAGGGCCCGCGCTTCGAGTCAGGCCGCTGGTGGGTGTCGGACTTCTACACGCATCAGGTGCTGGCCGTCGGCGACGACGGGGCCAAGGAGGTCGTCATGGAAGTCGAGGGCCAGCCCTCCGGCCTCGGCTGGCTGCCGGACGGGACGATGCTCGTCGTGTCGATGAAGGACCACCGGATCCTGCGCCGCTTCGAGGACGGGGACGTCGACGAGCACGCCGATCTGTCCGCGCACTGCGGCGGGCACCTCAACGATCTCGTGGTCGACTCGAACGGCCGCGCCTACGTGGGCGACTTCGGCTTCGACCTCATGAACGGCGGTCAGCCGGCGCACACCTCGCTGAAAAGGGTCGACCTCGACGGGACGGTTACCGTTGTGGCCGAGGAGCTCGCGTTTCCCAACGGCATGATCATCACGCCGGACGGGCTGAGCCTGTACGTGGGGGAGACCGCCGCTTCGCGCTACACCGCGTTCTCGATCGGCGAAGACGGCTCGCTCGACCAGCGCCGTGAGCTGTTCGCGCTCGATCCCGAGCCGCCGATGGGCTCCTTCGAGGAGATGATCGGCAACCTCGGCTTCGCGCCGGACGGCTGCTGCCTGGACGCGGAGGGCCACATCTGGTCGGCCGACGCGATGGGACAGCGCTGCCTGCGGCTGTCACCCGACGGCGACATCGTCGAGGAGATCACCGCACCCGAGGGCTACGGGTTCTTCGCCTGCATGCTCGGCGGCGGCGACGGGCGCACGCTCCTGCTGTGCACGGCGCCGGACTTCGGGGAGCACACACGCGCCGGCCAGGCCGGCGCGATGCTGCTCACGACCGAGGTCGACGTGCCGCACGCGGGGCTTCCGTAGCCGCCTCGGCGGTGCACTCCTCGCACATGCCGGTCACCAGCACCTGGGCGTCGCGGCTCGAGAACCCGCGGCGCCGCGCGGAGCGCAGGGCCCCGCCGAGGTCGACCTCGGCGTCGATGTCCTCGGCCCGCCCGCAGGCGCGGCACACCATGTGGTGGTGCGGCGAGGTGCGCCGGTCGAACAGCGCGGGCCCGCCGGGGATGGCCACCCGCCGGATCTCCCCGAGCTCCTCCAGCAGGTCCAGCGTCGCGTAGACGGTCGGCAGCGACACGCCGGGCAGCCGGTCCGCGACCGCGTCGAGGACCTCCTCGGCGGTCACGTGCTCGTACAGCTCGTGCAGCACTCGGTTGATGAGGATCCGCTGCGACGTCACGCGCAGCCCGCGCTCGCGCAGGGCGGCGGTCAGACGATCGTCGTGCTCAACAGTTCCGGGCATCTGTTAGGACGACCTTACTACAGCTTGCTCGTTATTCATAGATCATTGCGATAACATTCTCCTTGGAGATGACCGCCCTCACCGCGATTGCCCAGGCCTGGCGCCACGAAGACGAGCGCGAGCGCGTGCTGCAGGTCGTGCAGCCCGGTCTGATCGGACTCATCGACGGAACGATCTCCACGCTCGCACCGATCTTCGCCGCCGCGTTCGCCGCCGGCTCGCGGGCTGCGCTGCTGGTCGGCATCGCCGCCGCGCTCGGCGCGGCGATCTCCATGGGGATGTCGGAGGCGCTGTCGGACGACGGCTCGCTGACCGGCCGCGGCGGCGCCGCGGCCCGCGGGCTGATCACCGGCGGAGCGACGTTCCTTGGCGGCTCCGCCCATGCGCTGCCGTTCCTGATCGCCGACGTCCACCAGGCGCTGACCGTCGCCTACGTGGTGGTCGCGATCGAGCTCGTCGTGATCGCCTTCGTGCGCAAGCGCTTCCTGCGCGTGTCGATGCGCTCGTCGCTGATCCAGGTGACCCTGGGCGGCGTGCTCGTCGCGATGACGGGCTACTTCATCGGCCACGCGTAGCCAGGTCTGCGCGCGGCGTCACTGATCGGCGCGCGAGCCCGCGGTGCGCAGCGAACGGGCGGGCTGGCGCTCGTGCAGGCCGAACTGCTCGGGCAGCGACCCGGTTCCACGCACCGCGGCGACGAGCCGCTCGGCCACGGCCGGTCCGTGCTTGAACCCGTGGCCCGAGCCGCCGCCGACGATCCACACGCCGGGCTCGGCGGGGTGCGGCGCGGCGATGAAGTTCGAGTCCGGTGACAGCTCGTAGCGGCAGGTGACGCCGCCCTTGAGCGGCGCCTCCGCGAGCGCCGGGAAGCGCTGCTGGACGTACGCGCGGGCGGCGAGCTCGCCGGCCTGGGAGACCGGCGGCAGCGCGTCGTCGGGCTCGATCGGCGGCCCCTCGACGTCCGGCGCCGCCTTGACGCCGAGGTCGTCGATGTCCGGAGTCCCGTAGGCGGCGAGGTCGTAGTCGACCCAGCACGGGACGTCGTCGGCGGCCCACGCTGGGCCGCCGTCGAAGAACAGCAGCTCCTGCTTGGTGACCCGCAGCTGGACGAGCCCGGGGAAGAGGTCGCGCAGCCAGCACCCGCACGCCCACACGACGGCGCCCGCCTCCAGGTGCGCGCCGTCGGCGAGCTGGACGCCCGACCCGGCCGGCGTGGCACGGCCGCGCTTGAGGATCGCGCCCTCGGCCTGGGCGGCGGAGGCCAGCGCTCGGACCGCGCGGCCCGCGCGGATCGCCCCCGCCTCGGGCTCGAGCAGCACGAACGCGAGGTCGTCGCCGGCGAACGACGGGAAGCGCCGCGCCGCCTCGCCGACCTCGAGCCGCTCGACCGGGATGTCCCGGGCGCGCAGCGTGCGCTCCGACGCGGCCTCCCAGCCGTCCTCGCGATGGGCGAACCACGCGACCCCGCGCTCGACCAGCAGGTCCTCGCCGGTCGCGGCCTCGAGCTCCTGCCACAGCGTGCGCGCTCGCCGCGACGACGCGGTGTAGTCGGCCGCTCCGCCGTGCGCGCAGCGGTACAGGCGGGTCTCGCCACCCGAGGTCTGGCGCGGGTCGCCGGGCTCGAACTGGTCGATCAGCGTGACCGCCAGCCCGTCCCGGGCGAGCAGCCAGGCCAGCGAGGCGCCGAAGGTCCCGGCACCGACCACGATCACGGAGTCCATCCGCGCTAGCGTCCCACACCGTGCTGGCCGCCGTGCTCACCGCCGCGACCCTGCTGGCCGGCCACTCGGTGCTCGGCGCTCCGATCGACGCGCTCCGCCAGGGCGCTGCCGACGCGCCGGAGAAGGTCCTGGTGGTCGGCGTCATCCACGGCAACGAGCGCGCCGGACGGGCCGTGATCGGCGCGCTGCGGACGATCGAGCCGCCCGCCGGCGTCCAGCTCTGGACGGTCATGTCGGTCAACCCGGACGGCGCTGCGCGCGACACGCGCCAGAACGCCCGCGGGGTGGACCTCAACCGCAACTTGCCGAACCGGTGGACGGGGGGCGGGCGGCCGTTCGACACGTACTACCCGGGCCCGCGCCCGCTGTCGGAGCCGGAGACCCGGGCGCTGACGCGGCTCGTGCGCGAGCTCCGGCCCGACGTCACGATCTACTACCACCAGCACATGAACCTCGTCGACCTCTCGCGCGGCGCCGACCCGGCGATCGTGCGGGCGTACGCGCGCCGCACCGGCATGCGCGCCGCGCGGATCCCGTTCATCCACGGGACGGCGACGAGCTGGCAGAACGCGACGTTCCGGTCCGATGACGCGTTCGTGGTCGAGCTCCCGGCCGGCTCGCTGACCGCGGCCGCCGCGCGCCGCCACGCGCGCGCCGCGATCGCGACCGTCCCGCCGGCGACCGCGCGCGCCGCCGCCGCGGCGACGAAGCCGCCGATCGTCTGGTCGCCGATCCCGTTCGGGGCCAAGCGCAAGCGGGAGATGGCCGCGTACTCGTACCGCCACTACGGCGATCACACCGCGCTGCTGGGACAGGTCAAGACGATCGTCGAGCACTTCACCGCGACGACCACGTACTCCAGCGCGTTCAACACGTTCGCCGGCGATGTCCGCGACCCCGAGCTCGGCGAGCTGCCGGGCACGTGCGCGCACTTCGTGATCGACAAGGACGGCACGATCCACCAGCTCGTGCGGCTGCGCTACCGCTGCCGGCACACCGTCGGCCTCAACGACCGCTCGATCGGGATCGAGCACGTCGGGCTCAGCGACGCCCAGGTGATGGGGGACGCGCCGCAGCTGCGGGCCTCACTGCGGCTGACCCGCTGGCTGCAGGCGCGGTACCACGTGCCGACCAAGTACGTGATCGGCCACGCCGAGTCGCTGTCCTCGCCGTTCCATCACGAGAAGGTCATGCGGCTGCGCACCCAGACCCACGGCGACATGCAGCACGCGACGATGCAGCGCTACCGGCGGCTGCTGTGACGATCGTGCTGCTGCGCCATGGCGAGACCGAATGGTCGCGCTCGGGGCGGCACACCGGCACCACCGACGTGCCGCTGACCGAGACCGGCCGTCAGCAGGCACGGGCGGCCGCCGCCCGGCTGGCGGCGTTCGACTTCGCGCTGGTGCTCGTCTCCCCACTTTCGCGCGCGCGGGAGACCGCCGAGCTGGCCGGGCTCGGCGACCGCACGGCGGTCGACGACGACCTCGTGGAGTGGGGCTACGGCGACGCCGAGGGCCGGACGACCAAGGAGATCCGGGCCGAGCGTCCCGGCTGGGACATCTGGCGCGACGGGGCTCCCGGCTCCGAGTCACTCGACCATCTGGGGGAGCGCGCCGATCGCGCCATCGCCCGCGCGCTCGACGCCGGCGGCGATGTCTGCATCGTCGCCCACGGGCACTTCTGCCGCGTCACCGGCGCGCGCTGGATCGATCTGCCGCCGGCCGGCGGGGCGTCGTTCGCGCTCGGCACGGCGGCGATCTGCGAGCTCGGCTTCGAGCGCGAGCGCCGGGTCGTCTCGGTCTGGAACGACACCTCGCACCTGCGTCAGTAGCCGGTCCGGCCCTCGGTCCCGATCAGCGCGACCCGCGTGCCGGCAGGCGGGTCCAGGCGGTGCCACGCGACCACGGTCGACGCCGCGCATTCGCCCGCGAGCATCCCGGCCCGCTCCAGCTCGGCGATCGCCGCGGGCAGTTCGTCATCGCGGACGAGGATCGTCGTAGCGATGCCGTCGCGCAGGTCCGGCCAGGCGGCGGGGGAGACCTCGGCGCAGTCCATGCCGGCCATGACCGTGCCCGGCGTGTCGATCCGGACCGGCTCGCCGGCCGCCAGCGCGGCGGTCAGACACGCCGCGTCCGCCGGCTCGACGCCGACGACCGCGACGCCGTTCGCCTTGCCGAACCGCGCCGCCGCGGCGGCGAGCGAGCCGACGCCGACCGGCACGAGCACCACGTCGAGGTCCGGCAGCTGCTCGGCCAGCTCGGCGAACAGCGTCGCGTAGCCGTCGATCACGTCGTGGGCGCTCGCCGAGTCGCCGACGTCGGCGATCAGGAGCGTCCACGGGTCGGCGGCCGCCGCGTCCGCCGCGCGGACGGCGTCCTCGTAGCTGCCGTCGACCACGACCACCTCGGCGCCCTCGCCGGCGATCGCGTCGCGGCGCACCGCCAGCGACCGCTCGGGCACGAAGACGCGGCACGCCAGCCCGTGCTGCCGCGCCAGGTGGGCGACCGCGCGGCCATGGTTGCCGGCGCTCGCCGCCACCAGCGCCGTCGCGTCCGGGGTGCGCTCGAGCGCCCGCTCGACCGCGTACGAGGCGCCGACGACCTTGAACGCCGGCAGGCCCCAGCGGTCCGATTCGTCCTTGATCCAGACGTGCTCGGCCAGCCGCCGGATGGGCGTCGGGCCGGTCACCAGGGGGGCTACGTCCATTCGGCGCGCTTCACGGGGCCATCAGCAAGTCGGGGCCCTCGTCGTCGAGGCCCGACTTGTTGACCCGCGGGTTGGCCGGCGCGACGTCCATCCGATCGGTGTCCAGCGGCTCGCACAGCGCGACCGCGTCCTCGACCGCCAGGTCCTGCGACAGCCACGCCGCCTCGGCATCCGGACCCGGCAGGATCACCGGCATCCGGTCATGCAGCCGGGCGACCCTCTCGTTCGGCCGGGTCGTCAGGATCGTGCAGCTCGCGAGCCACTGGTCGTCGATCGTCGACCACCCCCAGAGGCCCGCGAACGCGAACGGCTCGCCCCCGTCGACCGTGAACCGGAACGGCACCCGCGGCGCCTTCTTGTCCTCCGGGCGCAGCCACTCATAGAAGCCGTCGGCGATGATCAGGCAGCGGTTGCGCGGCTTGGCGATCAGCTGCTTGAACGGCGCCTTGGTCGCGACGGTCTCCGACCGCGCGTTGAACATCGGCAGCCCGCCCTTGAGCGACGTGGCGTAGCCGGGCACGAGACCCCAGCGCAGTGCGTGGGCCTCGCGCTCACCCGTCCTGCCGACCACGACCGCCGCCAC
>JAXDHL010000481.1:0-3034 GCA_034664525.1 Solirubrobacteraceae bacterium | reverse complement strand
TTCCGTGGACACGTGCGAGATCAAGCTCGAGGTCGACGTGTCCTGAGCCTGGATCCACCGATCATCGTGGATGAATCGGCGCCGGAGGCCGGGTCAGGCGTCGATCGGCCAGAGCATCGACGTGGTGGATCACTTGGGTGCTCGGCCGATCGGCGGATGGCCCTGCATCCGGCGCTGATCCGCCGCGAGAATCGGTGGATCCAGGCTGAGGCTAGGCCGGTGTCAGGAGGCCCGTCGGCATGCGGGCCGGCAATGCGGCTCCGGCCAGCGCGGCGAGCAGGGACAGGCCGGAGGCCACGGCCATGGCCGCCACGAAGCCGTCGCTGAACGCGGTGGGCGACGCGTAGCTGCCGGCTCCGGCAAACGCCGCGACGCCGAGCGCGATGCCCACCACTCCGCCGAGCTGGCGCATGGTGCTGGTGGTGCCCGAGGCCTGGCCGATCGCCTCGGGGGGCACCGACCCGACGACGGAGTTCTGGGAGGCGGGGAAGGACATGGAGATCCCCACACCGGCGACGATGAGCGGCGGGATCATCTGGGTGTAGTCCATGCCGGTTTTGGCGATCAGGGCGATCCATGCCATCCCCACCGCTTGGAGCAGCGGCCCGGCGACGAGGAAGGGGCGCTCGCCGAAGCGGTCGACCAGCTTCCCGGCCACCGGGGCGACGAAGAACAGCGTCGCCGTCCAAGGCAACAGCCGCAGGCCGGCGTCGAGCGGCCCGTAGCCGAGCCCCGCCTGCAGGAACTGGGACATGAAGAACACAGCGCAGAACAGCGATCCGACCGCGCCGAAGATGGCCGCGTTGCCCGCCGAGAAGGCGCGCGAGCGGAAGAAGCGCATGGGCAGCATCGGCGCCCGCGCGCGCAGCTCCCAGCCCACGAAGGCGCTCAGCAGCGCGAAGCCACCGATCAGCGCGGCCAGCACCTCGGCGCTCGCCCACCCGGCGGTGTTGCCGCGGACGAGTGCCCAGACGACGCCGAGCATTCCACCGCTGACCAGGGCGAGGCCAGGCAGGTCGACGCCCAGGTTCGGGCCGCGGCTCTCCGGGATGCGGGTCAGGACCAGCGGAATGAGCGCGAGCCCGATCGGCACGTTGAGCCAGAAGATCCACGGCCAGTCGATCCCTTGGGTGATGGCGCCGCCGACCAGCGGGCCGCCGGCCACGGCGAGGCCGTTGACGGCGAAGAAGATGCCCAGCGCGGACCCGCGGCGCTCCGGCGAGAACGCCGCGCCCACGAGGGCCAGGCCCAGAGTGGTCACCGTCGCGGCACCAGCGCCCTGCACGGCGCGCGCGGCGATCAGTGCGCCCACCGAGGGCGCCAGCCCGCACGCGGCCGAAGCGAGCACGAACAGGCCGATCCCCACCGCGAACAGCCGACGGCGGCCGAAGCGGTCGCCCATGGCAGCGGCGGGCATGAGCAGCACGGCGAAGCTGAGGTTGAAGGCGTTCACCGTCCACTCGAGCTGCGCCACAGAAGCGCCGAGATCGTGCCGGATCGTGCTCAGGGCGGTCGTGACGACGAGCGTGTCGAGCGACGTCATGAAGGCGGCCAACGCGGCCAGGACGAGGATCCATCGCTGTTTTGAAGTCATGCCGGTACAGACACCGGCTTGCGGCGGGGATTGAGCGATGAATTTCGCGGTCGGCTGGTGTCTCTACCGCTGCATGCACGAGGAGGCGTCAGAGCTTGCGAGGATCAACCGGTGATCGACACCACGCTCGAACGCGCCCGCGCGGGCGACGAGGAGGCCTTCCGCGCGCTGACCGACCCATACCGCCGGGAACTGCAGGTGCACTGCTATCGGATCCTGGGCTCGGTGCAGGACGCCGAGGATCTGCTCCAGGAGACCCTGCTCGCCGCGTGGCGCGGGCTCGCCGACTTCGAGGGCCGGGCGTCGCTGCGGTCGTGGCTGTACCGGATCGCCACCAACCGCTGCCTCAACGCCCTGCGCGACAGCGGCCGGCGGACCCAGGACGTGATCGGCTCTAACCCGCCGGCGGGCGCGCCGGAGCCCACCCGCTGGGGCGAGCCGACCTGGCTGCAGCCGTATCCCGACGCGCTGCTCGAGGGCCTGCCCGACCGGGCCGAGGGGCCCGACGCCCGGTATGAGACCAAGGAGGCCGTCGGGCTCGCGTTCGTCTCGGGCCTGCAGCGAATGGCGCCCCGGCAGCGCGCGGTGCTGGTGCTGCGCGACGTGCTCGGATACAGCGCCGCCGAGGTGGCGCGGATGCTCGCCGGCACGGAGGCGTCCGTGAACAGCGCACTGCAGCGGGCGCGCGCCGCGATCGAGACCACGCCAGAGCGCCCGGGCGGAGGCACCCTGCCCGACTCGCCGGCCGAGCGCGCGCTGCTCTCCCGCTTCGCCGACGCCTTCGAGCGCGGCGACATCGACGCCGTGGTGGCGCTGCTCACCGACGACGCGTGGCTCCGGATGCCCCCCGAGCCGCACGAGTACCAGGGCCGACCCGCGATCGCCGCGTTCCTCCGGACGCGCGGGATCTGGCGCAGCGGGCGCGACATCCGGCTGGTACCCACCCGGGCCAACGGCCAGCCGGCGTTCGGCTACTACCTGAGCGACTCGCACGCCGGCGTGGCGCGCGCCAGCGGCCTGTTCGTGCTCACCCTGGAGGACGAGGCGATCACCGCCATCACACGTTTCGGCGACAACGGCGTCCTGCCCTACTTCGGGCTGCCGCGGACCCTGCCGCGCTAGCTCCTCCTCCTGTCACGCGACAACTCGCCGTGTCGGCGCTTCGCGACTCTTGACATGCAGCCATCCGGCTGCCTAATATATGCAGCCAGATGGCTGCATATCCCTCGATCGACGACGCGTTCAAGGCGCTGGCCGACCCGAGCCGGCGCCTGCTGCTCGACAGCCTGAACGACCGCAGCGGCCAGACCTTGGGCGAGATGTGCTCGCACCTGGAGATGGCCCGCCAGTCGGTCAGCAAGCACCTCGCGGTGCTGGAGGCGGCCAACCTCATCACGACCGTCCGCCGCGGCCGGGAGAAGCTGCACTACCTCAACGCGG
>JAXDHL010000480.1:0-2989 GCA_034664525.1 Solirubrobacteraceae bacterium | reverse complement strand
CGACGCCGGAGAGGTGCGTGTGGCTGAAGCCGTCGATGCGGGTGTTGTCGTGGTCGTAGCCCGCCTGCCCACCGTTGTCCGGACTCAGCTGGACCATGCCGAACGGCAACGCGGCTCCGGGGAACGTGTTGCCGTAGTCCTGGGTCCCGATGAACGGGTTGACCATGGCCTCAGGCGACTTCATCGGCTCCGGGGTCGCCGGAGCATTCGCCGGGACGTCGGCGAACAGGACCGCGATGAGGGCTGTCGCGCATGCCGCTGCCGTGCGGGACACGCGCCGGCCGGGAGCGACTCGGAACGGCACAGGACCGGCGGGACGCTACTCCCACGACGGCCGATCCCCGGCCCGGGGACCGGATCTGGACGATTGGACGAGCGGCTCAGACCGGCTGGCGCGGCCGGAGCGCGCCGTCACGGGTCGCGCGCTCGTCCCAGGCCCACGCCCACAGCCACAGCGAGGCGCGCGCGTCGGAGCTGATCGGCAACGCGTCGATGTACGCCTCGATCGCGTGGAGCGGCTGTCCCTCGTCGAGCCGGCGCCGGCACTCGTGGCGCGCCCCGGCCATGACCGTCTGCGCGGTCCCTGCTTCTCTCATGTCGCCTCTCCGTCCGAAGCGGTCGCAGCGGCGCACGCTAGGTCAATTCGGCGTTGTGATCCAACGCTTGAACTGGCAAATATCCGCAAAGTGCGGGATATCGGTGCAGAGTTGATTCCAAGTATGTGGTAACCGGGACGCGCGTGTAGCGGCTACTGCGCGCGCCGGTCATCCCGATCGAGGGATGCGCCGGCCGCCGATCGCTCGTAGCGTCGCGACGCAATGCCCCGCGACGTCGACCCGCTGCCATGAACGCCACGTTCTTCGGCCTGGCCGTCCTCGCGGCGCTGAACCCGAAGCTGTTCGGCGCCGACCTGCTGATCGTCGAGAACCGGCGGCCGCGCGCGATGTTCATGTGCTTCCTGGCCGGCGGGCTGCTCGTGAGCATCACGATCGGCGTCATCGACGTGCTGTTCGTGAAGGCCAGCGCGGTCAAGACCCAGGGGTCCATCAGCGCGACCTTCGACCTCGTGCTCGGCGTCGGGCTTCTGGTGGGAGGCGGCCTCGTGGCCACGAAACGCGTCGGGCGCCGCAAGACGGCGGTGCCGGCTTCCGGGGCCAAGAAGCAGAGTTGGTCGGAGCGCGTGCTCGGTCAGCCGCGGCTCGGGCTCGCGTTCGTCGCCGGCGCGCTCACCGGGCTGCCGGGAGGGAGCTACATCGTCGGGCTCAAGCAGCTCGTCACCAGCGACAGCCCGGCCGGGGCGCAGGTGCTCGGCGTGGTGCTGTTCTGCCTGATCATGTTCTCCCCGATGATCGTCCCGTTCGCGTTCATGGAGCTGTGGCCGGATGCGACCCGCATCCGGTTGCATGCGTTCAGCGCCTGGATCTCCCGGCACGGCCGGGCGATCATCGCGGGCGTCGCGATCGCGGTCGGCGCCTACATGGTCATCAGCGGCTTGGTGCGGGTGCTGTGATCGCGGCGCATAATCGCGGAAACCGGACCGCGTTAAGGTCGCAGCGTGGACAACGCCAGGTTGCACGCACTCCTGGATGTGAACCGCTCGCTGATGGCCGAGCTCGACGCGGACGTCCTGCTGCGTCACCTGCTCGAGGTCGCGCGCGAGCACACCGGGGCGGCATATGCGGCGATCGGCGTGCTCGGCGTGGACCGCGAGCGGCTCGAGCGCTTCGTCACGGCCGGCATCGACGCCGCCGGCCGCGACCCGGGCTCGTACGGCTTCCCGGCCGGCCCTCCGGCGGTGGGGAGCTTCCTCGGCGTTCCCATCACGGTGCGCGGCGAGGTCTGGGGCAACCTCTACCTGACCGAGAAGGCCGGTGGCGGCCCTTTCTCCGCCGATGACGAGGAGGTCGCGTTCGCGCTCGCCACCTCCGCAGCGGTCGCCATCGGCAACGCCCGCCTGTACCACGACGAGCGGGCCCGCCGCAGCGAGCTGGAGCGCGCCAACCACGTGCTGGAGACGACGACGGAGCTGAGCCGCGCGCTGGGTGGCGTGACCGACGTGGACCGCACGCTCGAGCTGATCAGCGAGCGGCTGCGCACGCTGCTGAGTGCCCGCGCGGTCGAGCTCGCCGTGCTCGACGGGGACGCCTTCGTCGTGCGGGCGGCCGCGGGTGTTCGGGCCGGCGACATCGTCGGCAGCCGCATCCCGGTCGAGCAGTCGCTGGCGCGGACCGCCTTCCGCACCGGACGCACCCAGCGCTTCGAGGACGTGCCAGCCGGCAGCTTCGCGCGCGAGCACCTTCAGGCCCGCACGGCGATCACCACGCCGCTGATCTTCAAGGGGCGGCCGCTCGGGGTGCTCGTGGTGCTCGACCGCGTCGACTCGCCCGCGCCGTTCGGCGCCGACGACATCCGCGTGCTGGAGGCGTTCGCGGCGAGCGCGGCGACCGCACTCGCGACGGCGCAGAGCGCGACCGAGGAGGCGCTGCGCCGCAGCATCGACGCGTCCGAGCACGAGCGCCGGCGCTGGGCGCGCGAGCTCCACGACGAGACGCTGCAGGAGTTCGCCGGCCTGCGCGTGCTGCTGGCGGGCGCCCGCCGGGCGGGCGATCCGGGGCAGCTGACGGCGGCGGTCGACGAGGCGATGGACATGATCGCCATGGGCGTCGCGAACCTGCGCGCCCTGATCACCGACCTGCGCCCCGCCTCGCTGGACGACCTGGGGATCCACGCCGCCCTGGAAGCGCTCGTCGGGCGCGTGCGCGTGACGTCGGGACTCGACATCGAGCTCGCGATCGACCTCGCCTTCGAGCGCGGCGAGGTCCCCGGCCGGCTCGACGCGGAGGTCGAGACGACGATCTACCGGCTCGTGCAGGAGGCGCTGACCAACATCGCCAAGCACGCACAGGCCGACCACGTCGAGGTGCGGGTGACCGAGGCCTCCGGCGTCGTCGACGTCCGGGTCTGCGACGACGGCGCGGGCTTCGATGCG
>JAXDHL010000479.1:0-4167 GCA_034664525.1 Solirubrobacteraceae bacterium | reverse complement strand
CTTCCCGGTCAGCACCGAGCCGTCGGCCAGGTCCGCCGAGCCGACGCCGCCGTCCGCGAGGTCTACGCCGCCGACAGTGCCGTCCTTGATGTCCGCCGAGCTGACCTGGCCGTTCTTGATGTGCTTCGAGAGCACCGCGTTGTTGCCGAGATCGGCCGCCTTGACCTGCCCGTTCTTGATCGTCGCGGACTTCACGCTGTTCTTCGCGAGCTTCACGGCGGCGAACGCGCCACCGGTCAGCGCGAAGAAGAGCGCCACCATCGCGATCGCATGGGCCGATGTGATGCGCGTGCGCATCGCCTTCATCCGAACCTCCTGCTTGGGGTGCTGCCGCCGAGCGACGACAGCAGAGGTCAGAACCCTGACACAGGGGTCAGACGCGTTCGAAGACGATCCGGTGATGGTCGAGCAGCTCGCGCTCGAAGCAGATCGTGTTCGCGGACACGCCCGACGTGAAGGCGAGCCGGAAGTCCGGCGAGGTCAGGTACGTCGGGACCAGGCGCGCCTTGAGCAGCGTCTTGCGCCAGGAGCGCCGGCCGAAGCGCTCGCGCCAGTTGCGGATCGTCTCGATGTAGTCCAGCCGGCCGCTGGTCTCGGAGACGAGCCGGAAGTGCGGCGCGGCGGTGCGGACGACCTGCTCGGCGCCGAACGGCAGGAACGAGCCGGGGAACTGCTTCTGCAGCAGCGCGACGATCCACGCGTCCGACATCCGCGGCGCGTCGAGCGACGCCTCCGCGGGATCGATCATGTTGCGCCCGAACACCATCGTCTGCAGGTAGAAGCGCGAGCCGGGCTCGAGCACGGTGGCGACGTGCCCGAAGAAGTCCTCGTAGACGGCGTCCTGCCGGCCGGCGCGGTGGTCGTCCGCGGACGCGAGGTGCTCGAACGCTCCGAGGCTCGCGACCGCGTCGAACAGCCCGAACGTCCCGCGGTCGACGGTCCGCATGTCGTGCAGGTGGGCCTCCAGGCCGGCGCGGCGGCAGGCCTCGCGCTGCGCCGACGACAGGGTGACCCCGACCCCGTTCGCCCCGCGCGAGCGGGCGAACGCGAGCATCGGCCCCCAGCCGCAGCCGAGGTCGAGCAGCCGCCGGCCCGGCCCGATCCCGATCTGCTCGGCGATGAACTCGTGCTTGCGGCGCTGCGCCTGCTCGAGTGTCAGCGAGAAGTCGCCGTCGTACTTCGCGCCGCTGAAGTCGGCCTGCTCACCGAGGCTCAGCCGGAAGATCCGGTCGATGAGGGAGTAGGTGAACTCGATGTCGTTGCGATCCGCCACTGTTCGGAGTGAAGCATCCCGGTGCAGCGCCCGTCCCTCCGAGGGGCACTTCATAAATAAAAGCGTAAACCCGGTCGGGTTTTGTATATTGCCTTGTCCGCTCTCGAAGCCGACCCACGAGGAGCCCCCACTCCATGGAGCCCAGTTCCCTCGAATCGCGCCGTCGCGGCACGCTCGAGAACCCCGAGGTCGTCGAGGACGTCCCGGGCCACGTCATCCCGATTCTCGAGCGAGAGTTCGACGACTTCGACAACGAGGCCGAGCAGTTCCTCGAGGGCCAGACCCCCGAGACGGAGTTCATCGGCTTCCGGCTCAAGCAGGGCGTGTACGGCCAGCGCCAGGCCGACGTCCAGATGTGCCGCATCAAGCTCCCGTTCGGCGGCATCACGCCGGATCAGATGGACGCGCTGGCCGATGTGGTCGAGGAGTACGCGCCGCTGAACAAGGCGCACGTGACGACGCGTCAGAACATCCAGATCCACCACGTCCCGCTGCGCCAGATGGCCGAGCTGATCCGCAAGGTGTCGGACTCCGGCCTGTCCTCGCGCGAGGGCTGCGGCAACACCGTCCGCAACGTGACGGCCGACCCGTGGGCCGGCGTCTGCGACGACGAGACCTTCGACCCGACGCCCTACGTCGGGGCCTACGTGCGCTACTTCGTGCGCCACCCCACGACGCAGCTGATGCCGCGCAAGGTCAAGACCGCGTTCACCGGCTCCGACACGGACCGCGCGATCACCGGCATCCACGACATCGCCTACATCGCCCGCGAGCGCGACGGCGTGAAGGGCTTCGAGGTCCGCGTCGGCGGCGGCACGTCGATCATGCCGCGCATCGCCCCGACCCTCTACGAGTTCGTCGAGGCCGAGAACGGGGACTACCTGAAGATCGCCGAGGCCGTCTTCCGCATCTTCGACCGTCAGGACTGGCTGCGCGTGAACCGCGCCCGGGCCCGCATCAAGGTCTTCGTCGACAAGTTCGGCATCGACGAACTGCGCAAGCAGGTCGAGGAGGAGTTGCAGGGCGACTGGGTCGCCGAGCGCGACTTCACCCCCGACCTGTTCCTGCACGACGAGGCGGCCGGCGCGCCGGACGTCCCGACCTCGGTCTCCAGCGCGAACGGCGACCGCCGCGAGTTCGAGCGCTTCGTCTCCAGCGCCGTCCAGCCGCAGCGCCAGGCCGGCTTCTCGACGGTCCACGTCCACATCCCGCGCGGCGACCTGACCCCGGAGCAGTTCCGCGGGCTCGGGCGGCTGATGCGCGACTACAGCGGCGGCTACGCCCGCACGACGGTGCACCAGAACCTCGTGCTGCGGTGGGTGCGCGACGAGGCGCTGTACGACGTGTGGCTGCGGCTGCAGGAGCTCGACCTGGGCCAGCCCGGCGCCGACGAGATCACCGACGTCGTGTCGTGCCCGGGCACCGACTCCTGCAAGCTGGGTATCACGAGCTCGATGGGGCTCAACCTGGCGATCCGCGAGCGGCTGGCGGAGATGAGCATCGACGACCCGCTGGTGCGCCGGATGCACATCAAGATGAGCGGCTGCCCGAACGGCTGCTCGCAGCACCACATCGCCGACATCGGGTTCTACGGCGCGTCGATCAAGGTCGGGGAGAACACGATCCCGGCCTACGTCGCGCACATCGGCGGCGAGTTCGACACCGGCAAGGTCGCCTACGGCCAGCGGCTGAAGATCCGCCTGGCCGCCAAGCGGGTGCCCGAGGCCGTCGACCGCTGGATCCGCCTGTACCAGCAGGAGCGCGAGCAGGGCGAGCTGTTCCGCGAGTACGCGGCGCGCGTCGGCACCAAGCGCTTCGAGGAGACCGTCAAGGACCTGACGCTGCCGATCGAGTTCTCGCTCGACACGATGAACCACTTCATCGACTGGAACCGCAACGTCCCCTTCCAGGTCATCCGCGGCGAGGGCGAGTGCGCGGTCTGACCGACCTCACCACCGGCCTCGACCAGATCCTGGCCGAGGCCGGCGAGCGCCACGGCGACCGCCTGGTGCTCCTGTGCTCCTTCCAGAAGGAGGAGTCGGTGCTGGTCGACTCGATCGCGCGCGTCGCCCCGCGCACGCGCGTGGTGACGATCGACACCGGCGTCCTGTTTCCCGAGACGCTGGCCACCTGGCGCGCGTTCGAGCAGCGCTACGACGTCCCGATCGCGGTCGAGGACGCCACCGGCGCGTGGACGGGGCCCGAGTTCTGCTGTGGCGACGCCAAGGTCGCCGCGCTGGAGCGCGCGCTGTCGGGCGCCGAGGCCTGGGTGACCGGGATCCGCCGTGAGCAGTCCCCCACCCGCGCCACGGCCGACGAGGTCGAGACGGACGCCAAGCGCGGGATCGCCAAGTACAACCCGCTCGCGCACTGGAGCGACAAGGACCTGTGGCGCGTCATCAGCGAGCGCGACCTGCCGTACAACCCGCTGCACGACCAGGGCTACGACTCGATCGGCTGCGCGACCTGCACCCAGGCGGGTGCCGGGCGTGCCGGCCGCTGGGCCGGGACGGACAAGCTCGAGTGCGGGTTGCACGTCGTATGACGCACAGCCATCTGGAGGTCCTCGAGGCCGAGGCGATCCACATCATCCGCGAGGTCGCCGCCGAGCTCGAGAGGCCGGTGCTGCTGTTCAGCGGCGGCAAGGACTCGATCGTGCTGCTGCGGCTGGCCGAGAAGGCGTTCCGGCCGGGTCCGATCCCGTTCCCGGTCATGCACATCGACACCGGGCACAACTTCCCCGAGGTGATCGAGTTCCGCGACAAGCGCGTCGCCGAGCTCGGCGTGAAGCTCGTGGTCGCCTCGGTGCAGGACTCGATCGACGCCGGCCGGGTGGCCGAGGAGGCCGGCCCGCGCGCGTCGCGCAACCGGCTGCAGACGACGACGCTGCTCGA
>JAXDHL010000478.1:0-8503 GCA_034664525.1 Solirubrobacteraceae bacterium | reverse complement strand
CGGAGATGGACGGCCTCGAGGCGGCGCGCCGGATTGCCGCCGATCCGGGCCTGGCGGAGACCCGGATCCTCGTCCTCACGACCTTCGAGCTCGACGAGTACGTGTTCGGCGCCCTGCGCGCCGGGGCCAGCGGCTTCCTGCTGAAGGGAGGGGAGCCGGCCGAGCTGCTCGCCGCGATCCGCATCGTCGCCGCGGGCGACGCGCTGCGGGCACCGAGCGTCACCCGCCGGCTGATCGATGCCTACGCCGAGACCCCTGCGGTGGAGCGGGCCGAGGTCGAGGGGCTGGAGGAGTTGACGGCGCGGGAGCTCGAGGTGCTCGGGCTCGTCGCCGAGGGCCTCAACAATGCCGAGATCGCCGACCGCCTCGTACTCAGCCCGCTGACCGCGAAGACCCACGTCTCGCGGATCCTGATGAAGCTCGGCGCCCGCGACCGCGTCCAGCTCGTCGTGATCGCCTACCAGGGCGGGATCGTCGAGGTGTAACGGCGGGCGCCGCCGATCAACGGCTGTGCTCGCGCCCCGGTGTCTGCTTGTCGCCGCGGGCTCGAAGCAGCCGACTTGGCGCCCGGTCGGCGATCCAGCAGGTTTGGAGAAGTTCGTCGGACCGCGCGCGGATAGCGTCGCCGACGACCCTGCTGAGCGATGCGCTCGGCGGCATTGGTCATCAAGTACTCCACGTTCCAGAAAAGGAATGCACGCATGACCGCTCGCCTCGCTCGCCTCGCCGACATCGCCTACAGACGCCGCGGCCTGACGGTCCTGGCGTGGATCGCCGCGATGGTCGTGATCTTGCCGGTCGGTAACGCCCTCAAGGGCAAGTTCCACGCCGACTACGCGACCCCCGGTTCGGACTCGAGGATCGCGAGCACGTTGGTCGAGCAGCGGTTCGGCGGGTTCTCGGGGAGCACGGTGGATGTCGTCTGGCGCGCCGCGGGTGGTGCCGATAGCCCCGCGACGAAGCGGCGGGTAGGGGGCTTCCTCGCTCAAGCCTCGAAGCTCGCCGGCGTCGGGCGGCCCGGCCCGACTCGCGTCTCGCGCGATGGCACGATCGCCGCTACGAGCCTCGAGCTGACCCGGCATCCGTGGGACATCCCCAAGCAGACCGGCAAGGACCTGATCTCGCTCGCCGACAAGGCCAGCGGCACCGGACTCGAGGTGAAGCTCGGCGGCGGCCCGATCCAGGACGCGCAGGGCAGCAGCCCCCCGGCAGGGGCCGGCTTCCTCGGCGCGACCATTGTGCTGCTGATCGCGTTCGGCTCGATCGTCGCCGCCGGCCTGCCGCTCGCCGTTGCCCTGTTCGGCCTCGGGATCTCGTCCGCGCTGATCGGCGTGCTTGCCGCGGTCATCGACGTCCCCGACTGGGCGACCGCGATCTCGAGCCTGATGCTGATCGGGGTCGGCGTCGACTACGCCCTGCTCGTGCTGACGCGCTTTCGCAGCGCACTCGACGACGGCAAGGACCCCCACGACGCCGTGATCGAGGCCGTCAGCACGGCAGGACGCAGCGTGCTGATCGCCGGCTCGACGGTGATCATCGCGATGCTCGGCCTGTTTCTCGTCGGGCTCAGCTACATGCACGGTGTGGCGCTGGCGGCGAGCATCGCCGTGCTCACCGTGATGCTCGCCGCGATCACATTGCTTCCCGCGTTGCTGAGCTTCGCGGGCCACCGGGTCGACAGGCTCCGGATCCCGTTGCTCGGCCGTCGCCGCGTGCCCGCGCGGGTTGGCGAATCGCCGGCGCTTCGCTGGAGCCACATCGTTCAGCGTCACCCGTGGCGGTTCGCGATCGCCGGCACGGCGGTGCTGCTCGCGCTCGCCTCGCCGGCGCTCGGCATGCGCCTCGGCTTTGACGATGCCGGGAACGACCCGCCCGGCAAGATGACCCGCGCCGCCTACGACCTGAACACCCAGGGCTTTGGGCAGGGGTTCAACGGTCCGCTGCTGATCGTCGCCGAGTTGCCCGACCGGGCGGCCGCGGCCAAGCTCGACGCGCTGGTTGGTGCCGCGCGCAAGGATCCCGGCGTCACCGTCGTCACTGCGCCGCGGGTCAACCAGGCCGGCGACGCCGCGATCATCACCGTCGTGCCCCGGACCGGCCCGCAGTCGGCGGCCACGGATGCGCTGGTCACCCGGCTGCGCGACCAGACGATCCCCCGCGCCCTGCAGGGCTCCGGGATCGAGGCGTTCGTCGGCGGAACGACGGCCACGTTGCACGACCAGAGCACCTACATCGCGGCCCGGTTGCCGGTGTTCGTCCTCGGAATCATCGGTCTCTCGTTCCTGCTGCTGCTGTTTGCCTTCCACTCGCCGTTGATTGCGCTGAAGGCCGGGATCATGAACCTGCTGTCGATCGGGGCGGCCTACGGCGTCATGACCCTCGTCGCCAAGGGCGGGTCGATCGGCAGCGTGATCGGGCTCGACCACGAGGTGCCGATCGCGCCGTTCATGCCGGTGATCATGTTCGCAATCCTCTTCGGCCTCTCGATGGACTACGAGGTGTTCCTGCTGTCGCGGATCCGCGAGGAGTTCCTCAAGGACGGTGACACCCGTCGAGCCGTCGCCGACGGGCTCGCCAAGACCGCCCGCGTGATCACCGCCGCTGCCGCGATCATGGTCGTCGTGTTCCTCGCGTTCCTCACCGATAACCAGGTGTTCCTGAAACTCATGGGCATCGGACTTGCCACCGCGATCTTCGTCGACGCCACGATCGTCCGCATGGTCCTCGTCCCCGCGGTGATGCAACTGCTCGGCAGCCGCAACTGGTGGATTCCCGGCTGGCTCGAGAGAACGCTGCCGAGCCTGGATCTGGAGCCTGCCGCCGCGACCACGGAGAGCGCGGCGTGACAGCGGCGGCGAGCTCACTCGATCACCGGCTCCCGCCTCGGCGTGACGAGTAGGTGCCGGCCGCGGCGACCGCGCGGCGGCTCGATGCGCATCGGCCGCGCGGCGCGATAGCGGGTGATGACGAACCCGCCGGCCGTGAACCGGCCGACCCGGTGGAAGCCGGGATGGCGCGGGATGGCCCGGAGCGGCCCGCTGATGTTGCAGGCGGGGCCCCACCACGTGCGCCCACCGCAGGGTCTCCGTCTGGGGACGGTCTGGACGACGTCGAACTCTCTCACCCGGGCTCCGCCCGGCTGGAGCCACCACGTCCGGCGCAGCTCGAAGGCCAGCGGCATCGCCCAGCTGCGGTTGCCGCCGTTGAGCTCGACCACCCGCGGCGCGGGGAGGCGGCGCAGGGCGGCGGCCAGGGCCGGCCAGTTGGAGCGCTGGGCGCGCGGCTCGTTCCACAAGGCGACGACCAGCCCCAGCGAGATCACGGTCAGCCCGGCCGCGAGCGCCAGGCCGAGCGGGCGGCCTCGCGGCGCGGCGAAGCCGCAGGCCAGCACCACGAGCAGCGGGATGACGGCGGCCAGCACGTTGCGCCCGTCGAGGTAGTCGAGGTCGAGGAGCGAGAGCAGCAACGGGACCGCGAGCGCGACACCGGCGATCCAGGCGAACACCGACACGCCGCGACGCTCGGCGGAGGCCCTCCGGGTCAGCGCCAGCGCGCAGGCAACGGCGGCGATCGCGCAGCTCACGAGCACGGTGACACGGCCCGCCGGCGGACGGAACCCGGCGACGAAGGAGGTCGCGATCTGCTCGACGCGCACGAGGCGCGGCACGGCGGGGATCCAGCCGGCGTGGTGGGCCTGGTCGGAGGCGATGACCGTCAGCGGCGCGACCGCGACGGCCGCCGCGAGCCCGAGTCCCAGCCACAGCGTCCAGCGCGGCGCCCGGCGCAGCAGCAGCACCGCCTCGCCGACGACGAGGAAGGCGGCGAAGTAGTGCGTCCACAGCGCGGCGACCGCCGCGATCGCCCAGACCACCAGGCGCCTTCGGCTCGGGTGCTCGATCGCGCGGGCGAACAGCCAGAGCGTGACCGTGGAGAGCAGCACGTGGAGGCTGTAGGCGCGGGCCTCCTGCGAGTACCAGATCAGCAACGGGTTGACCGCGACCAGCAGCGCGGCGATCAGGGCGACCCGGCGGCCCGCCAGCGACCGCGCGGCGGCGAACGCGAACGGCACCGTGAGGACCCCGGCCACGGCGGAGAGCGACCGCAGGCCCGCCCGTGTGTCGCCGAAGACCCGCACCCAGCCCCACAAGACGACGTAGTACAGGGGCGGGGTCGACTCGGTGCGCGGGACGCCGGCGAGCACCTGGTCGAGCGGCGTGCGCATCATCCATCCGGTCCGTGACTCGTCGTACCACAGCCCCTGGCGGGCGAGGCCGTAGAACCGCAGCCCGGCCGCCAGGAGGACGATGACCGCGAGCGCCCACGGCCACCATGCGACGTCGGCCCTGGCCGCGGAGACCGCCTCAGCGCGACGGCCCGGGACGTCGATCGCCATGCCCGGATTATCCGGGGCACCCCTGGACGGGGCCTGACCGCTCAGCCGTCGACCAGGAGCGCTTGCAGCGGGCCGAGCAGCCGTTCGGAACGGCGTGAGGTGGCCTGCAGCTCCACCAGCCCGTGCGTCAAGGGCTCACCGCCGGTTCTGCGCCGGTGTTGCTCGGCCGCGATCGGGCGCCAGAGTTCGTCGATGACGCTGCTCGGGTCGCCGGCGACCTCGTCGATATCGCGTTCAAGGTGGGCGGCCCACAGACGCAGGCGCGTGTCGCGCGCGAGCGCCGTGTCGCAGGTGATGAGGTTGACCTCGGTGTCGTTGAAGAAGGAGTGCGCGTTGAGGTTCGCAGAGCCGAGCGTGAGCCAGCGGTCATCGACGATCCCGACCTTGGCGTGCACGTACACGCGGTCGCTGGTGGTGCCCGAGCGCGCCATGATCGTCGTCGCGAGGAACCGCCGCTGGTCGCCGTCGGCTGCAGCGAGCAGCGCGAGCTGCCCGCGGGTGTCGTCGGCTCCGTTGTTCGGCCTGGCGGGAAGCATGATCACGACGCGGAACTCGTCCGCCGGCGGCCGGCGGAGCTTGTCGGCCAAGATGTTCACGACCTCCGGCGACCACAGGAACTGGTTCTCCAGGTAGACGAGCTGCTGCGCGGAGCGCAGAGCGCGCAGGTACGCCTCGATGATCCGGAAGTCGCCGCGCGGCGCGAAGTCGTAGAGCTTCTCCGGAACGGTGCGCACGATCTGCAGCTCCACCTCGCCGGCGTTCGCCCCACCGGCCGGCGGCGCTTCCAGGCGCTCGCCGGTGACGGCCTGCCAGCGGTCGGCGACGTGGCGGCCGACGTCGGCGACCGCGGGGCCGCGCAGCCGCGAGGCGACGTCGTGCCAGCCCAGGCGCCCACGCGCCGGATGCGCGGGGGTGTCGTAGCGATCACCGCCGAGATCCGTCAGGTCGATGCCGCCGACGAAGGCGACCTCGTCGTCGACGACGACAAGCTTCTCGTGGTGGCAGTGCATCGGGCGCTCGTTGGAGTCCAGCGCGGCCTTGATGCGCGTCCCGCGCACGAGCGCATCGCGCCCGGCCCGCACGGCCGCCCGGCGCGGCTTGAAGACGGGCACCGGCGCCCCGGCCCACAGCAGCACGCGAACGTCGACCGACTCGGCCGCCTCGCGCAACAACTGGCGCAGCAGCAGCGGCGGCTCGTTCCGCAGGAGCGCGAGCTCGGGCGTGATGCACCAGCCCGCGATCAGCACGCTGCGCCGGGCGCCGCGGATCGCCTGCTCGAGCGCCGCGAAGTACGACGCGCCATCGATCAACACGTCAAGCGCGTTCCCCGCCCGAGGCGGCGGATCGCCGGCCGTCCACAGTTGCCCGTCGTCCGGTGGCGTGCGTTGCGCCGAGTGCTCGAGCCTGCCGAGCCGGCGGGCATGATGAGCGTTCGTCAAGCGCTCGATCGCGTCCCCCACAACGCGGTCGGCGAGTCGAAGGACATCCGGCATCGCCGGGGACGTTACGCCGCCGGACAGCGGCTCGTCCCGCAGCTCGAGGACGTGCCGGTTCGCGGTGTCCTGTCGTGGGGCTGTGCTGCCGAAGTCGTGCGCCTGGTCGAGGCGGGGAGGTCGCTCGCCGGACGCGACCGCGTGTCCGCAGACGGACGCTTCACCCGGCGGATACGCGCGCCGGCGTTCGTCGGTGTGGGCTGCCGCGAATGGCATACCGATCACTCGCGCTCGCCGGTCTCGCGGCGGCCGCCGTCCTTCCCGCAACGGCGGCGGCCGCCCAGCCGACGCTCACCGGCCGGGCCGCGCTGCCGGCCTCCACCTTCGCCGCCGGTCCGCCGAGCGGCACGCACATCGCCCCGCCGTTCGGCGCCGGCGTCAGCGCGCCGTTCCCGAGCCAGCCCGTCCAGGGCTTCTCGGCCTTCCTGCCCGCCGCGCACGGCGATCTGCTGGCGATGCCCGACAACGGCTACGGCTCGCTCGAGAACTCCGCCGACTTCAACCTGCGCATCTACCGCATCCATCCGGATTACGAGCGCGGCACCGTCGCGGTCAAGTCGTTCGTGCAGTTGCGCGATCCCGACCACCGGCTCCCGTTCTCGATCGTCAACGAATTCTCGTCCGCCCGGGTGCTGACGGGCGCCGACTTCGACAGCGAGTCCCTGCAGCGCGATCCCGCCGACGGCACGCTGTGGATCGGCGACGAGTTCGGGCCGTTCCTGCTGCACACGTCCGCCGACGGCCGCGTGCTCGGCGCACCCGTGTCGCTGCCCGACCCGGACACGGCCGGCAAGGACGTGCGCGCCCCGCAGAGCCCGCTCAGCGAGGAATCGAGCCCGCAGCGGCTGATGAACGCGCTCAATGCCCGTGGCCGTGCCCGCGGCGGCGCGACGACGCCGATCGTCTCGCCCGACGCGAACCTGCTCGCCGACGGCAACCCGGCGACGGCCGTCCCCGAGCGCGAGGGGAGCAACGGGCTGCCGGCCGCCTCATCGGAGATCTTCGACGTCGCCAAGCTGCACTCCGCCGGCTACAAGGTCGTGCCGTACACGGTCGACGACCCGGCGGCGATGGACAAGCTGATCGCGCTCGGCGTGGACGGCCTGATCACCGACCGCCCGGACCTCGCCCGCCAGCGCCTCGCCGCCGACAAGCCCTCGGTCCTGCTGCCGGACGGACGCGTCGACCCGGCGAAGTTCGACCTCGAGGGTCACCGCGGCGCGCGGAACCTGCGCCCGGAGAACACGCTGCCCGCGGTCGAGGCTGGGCTCGACGAGCTGATCAACACCGTCGAGACCGACAACGGCATCACGTCCGACGGCGTCCCCGTGCTCGACCACGAGCCCTACGTCTCGTCCGTGCGCTGCCGCCGGGCGGACGGGAGGCCGTACGGCGTGCAGGACGAGCAGCTGGTCAAGGACGTCAGCCTCGCCGAGCTCCAGTCCAAGTACACCTGCGACAACGTCTTCCGCGGGCCGTCGCAGACCAACGACCGCAGCGCCTCGCCGATCGCCGTCGCGTTCGCCCAGCACGAAGGGCTGCGCGACCCGTACGTCATGCCGACGACGAAGCAGCTGTTCGACTTCGTGCGCTTCTACCGCGACTGGTACGCGAACGGTCCGGGAGCGTCCGACGCGCACGCCGCGCCGCGGGCGGCGAACGCCGGCACGGTGCGCTTCAACATCGAGACGAAGGTCAACCCGCGGTCGGATCGCGACGACCACGGCAACGTCTACTCGCAGCGCACGATCGCGGCGAAGCCGTTCGCCGACACGGTCGCCGGCGTGATCGAGGACGCGGGGATGGCGTCGCGGTCGTTCGTGCAGTCGTTCGACTTCCGCACACTGGAGCGCGTCCAGGACACCCATTCCGACCTGCAGCTCGTGGCGCTCTGGGGCGACACGCCGAAGGGCCCCGGGGTCGACGAGGACGGCACCAACCTCCAGCCCGAGCCCGGGCAGGCGACGTCGCCGTGGCTCGGCGGCCTGATCTGGCCGTACCGCCAGACCGCCCGCTCGACGCCGTTCCGCGCGCAGACCTCCGGCGGCTTCGAGGGCATGGCCCGGCGCGGGAGCAAGCTGCTGCCGATGCTCGAGAAGCCGCTCGCCGGCGGCCCGGCCGACCAGACGTCGATCTTCGAGTACGACACGCGCAAGCAGCAGTGGACCGGCGCCCGCTGGCGCTACCGCTACGACCCGAAGGGCGTCTCGATCGGCGACTTCCAGCTCGCCGACGGCCAGCACGGGCTCACGCTCGAGCGCGACAACGGCCAGGGGACGACGGCGAGGTTCAAGACGATCGAGCAGATCACCCTCGGCAAGGGCGACGGGCACGTCGTCGAGAAGTCACCGGTCGTCGACGAGCTGCGGATCGCCGATCCGAACCGGCTGTCGCTGGCCACGCCGGCCAATCAGCCCGGCGACCTGCTGGTGGGCGATCCGTTCGGCCTCCCGTTCAACACGATCGAGGACCTCGTCATCGCCCCGGGCGGTCGCAACCTCACGGTCGGCGTCGACAACAACTATCCGTTCTCCGTCGGTCGCCACGTCGGCACGGGCGCGCCCGACGACGACGAGATCGTGACCCTGCGGCTCCCGCGCAAGGTCGGCTGAGCGCG
>JAXDHL010000477.1:0-7436 GCA_034664525.1 Solirubrobacteraceae bacterium | reverse complement strand
CACCTGCAGCAGGCCCTTGGAGTCGACGTCCTTGATCACCGGCACGACGAGGCCCTGCGGCGTGTCGGCGGCGAAGCCGAGGTTGACCGCCCGCTTGAGGATCAGCCCGTCCTCGCCGTCGAGCTGCGAGTTGACGACCGGGTGCGCGCGCAGCGACGCGACGCACGCCTTCATCACCAGCGCGACCATCGTCACCTTCACGTCGGACTGCTCGGCGTTGGTCTGCTTGCGGAACGACTCGAGCTCCGTGATGTCGGCCTCGTCGAACTGCGTGACGTGCGGGATCGTCTGCCACGCCTGCTGCAGGCGCGGGCCGGAGATCCGCTGGATGCGGGTGAGCTCGACGCGCTCGTCCTCGTCGCCGGCCTGTGGGGCCGGCGCCTCCGGCGCGGCCTGCGCCGGCGCGGGCGCGGGCGCGCCGCCGGACTCGAGGTCCTCGAGCGTGATCCGCCCGTTGCGGCCGGTGCCGGCCACGCCGGCCAGGTCGACGCCCTGCTCGCGCGCGGCGCGCCGCACCGCCGGGCTGGCGTAGACCTCGGTCGCGGGCGCCGCGGGCTGCGCCTTGGCGGGCTTCTTCACCGGCTCGGCCTGCGCGGCCTGCTCGGGCGCGGATTCGGGCTCAGGCTCGGGCTCGGGCGCCGCGCCGTCGCCGCTGCCGCCGGGCGGCTCGAGCATCAGGATCACGCTGCCCTCGGACACCGCGTCCCCGATCGCGACCTTCAGCTCCCCGATCACGCCGTCGGACGGCGACGGCACGTCCATCGTGGCCTTGTCGGACTCGAGCGTGACGAGCGGGTCCTCCTCCTGGACCGTCTGCCCCGGCTCCACCAGGATCTCGATGACCGGGACGTCATCGAAGTCCCCGATGTCGGGGACCTTGACCTCTACCGCCGCCATGGGGCCACCGCCTCGGGGTCGATGTCGTACTTCTTGATCGCCTTCGCGGCGGCCTTCGTCTCGCCGAGCGACTGCAGCGCCGCGACCACGACGTGATGGCGGTCGACCTCGAAGAAGCGCCGCAGCACCTTGCGCCAGTCGCTCCGGCCGAAGCCGTCCGTGCCGAGCGTGATGAACGGGCGGTCGACCCACGGCCGGATCTGATCCGGGAACGCGCGGATGTAGTCCGTCGCGGCGACGACCGGGCCGTCGTGCCCCTCCAGGGACGCCTGGACGAACGACTGCTTGGGCTTGCGCGTCGGGTGCAGCCGGTTCCAGCGCTCGGTCTCCATGCCGTCGCGGCGCAGCTCGGTGAAGCTCGGGGCGCTCCACACGTCGGCCTCGACGCCGAAGTCCGACCGCAGCAGCTCGGCGCCGGCGAGCACCTCGCGCAGGATCGTGCCCGACCCCATCAGCTGCACGCGCGCCTTCCTCTCGCCGCCTTGCGCCGGCTCGAGCAGGTACATCCCCTTCAGGATCCCCTCGCGCGCGCCCTCGGGCATCGCCGGGTGGACGTAGTTCTCGTTCATCAGCGTGACGTAGAAGAAGACGTCCTCCTGCTCCACGTACATGCGCCGCAGGCCATCCTGGATGATCGTCGCCAGCTCGTAGTTGAACGTCGGGTCGTAGGCGATGCAGTTCGGGATCAGCGCCGCCTGCAGGTGCGAGTGGCCATCCTCGTGTTGCAGGCCCTCGCCGTTGAGCGTCGTGCGCCCGGCGGTGCCGCCGAGCAGGAACCCGCGCGCGCGCGAGTCGCCGGCCGCCCACGCGAGGTCGCCGACGCGCTGGAAGCCGAACATCGAGTAGTAGATGTAGAACGGCACCATCTGGATGCCGTGGTTGGCGTAGGAGGTGGCCGCCGCGATCCACGACGAGAACGCGCCCGGCTCGTTGATCCCCTCCTGCAGGATCTGGCCGGCGGTGTCCTCGCGGTAGTACATGAGCTGCTCGCGGTCCTGCGGCTGGTAGAGCTGGCCCACCTGGCTGAAGATCCCCAGCTGGCGGAACATCCCCTCCATGCCGAACGTGCGCGACTCGTCGGGCACGATCGGGACCACGCGCGAGCCGATCTGCTTGTCGCGCACGAGCGCGGCGAGGATCCGGACGAACGACATCGTGGTCGAGATCTCCCGCTCGCCGGTGCCCTCGAGCTGGCCCTTGAAGGCGTCGAGGTCGGGGACCTGGAGCGCCTCCCGCGTCGGGCGCCGCTGCGGCAGCCCACCGCCGAGCGCCTCGCGGCGCTCGCGCAGGTAGATCATCTCGCGGGAGTCGTCGGCCGGCTTGTAGAACGCCCGCTCGCTGACCTGCTCGTCGGTCAGCGGGAGCCCGAAGCGGTCGCGGAACGCGTACAGCGCCTCGTCGGACATCTTCTTGGCCTGGTGGGCGATGTTCTGGCCCTCGCCGGAGGCGCCCATGCCGTAGCCCTTGATCGTCTTGGCGAGGATCACGGTCGGCTGCCCCGTGTGGTTGGCCGCCGCGGCGTAGGCGGCGTAGACCTTCTGGGCGTCGTGACCGCCGCGGTTGAGCAGCCAGACCTCATCGTCGGTCATGTCCTCGACCATCCGGCGCAGCTCCGGGTCGGTCCCGAAGAAGTGCTCGCGCACGTAGGCGCCGTTGCGCGACTTGTAGGTCTGGTAGTCGCCGTCGACCGCCTCCTGCATCCGCGCCCGCAGCAGCCCCTGGTCGTCGGCGGCCAGGAGCGGGTCCCAGCGGCCGCCCCAGATGACCTTGATCACGTTCCAGCCCGAGCCGCGGAAGTCGGACTCCAGCTCCTGGATGATCTTGCCGTTGCCGCGTACCGGGCCGTCGAGCCGCTGCAGGTTGCAGTTGACCACGAAGACGAGGTTGTCCAGACCCTCGCGGCCGGCAAGCGAGATCGCGCCGAGCGACTCCGGCTCGTCCATCTCGCCGTCGCCCATGAACGCCCACACCTTGCGACCGGCGGTCTCGGCCAGGTTGCGCCCGGCGAGGTACTTCATGAAGCGCGCCTGGTAGATCGCCATCAGCGGGCCGAGGCCCATCGAGACGGTCGGGAACTGCCAGTAGCTCGGCATCAGCCACGGGTGCGGGTAGGAGCCGACGCCGCCCTTGGAGATCTCCTGGCGGAAGCCCTTGAGGTCGTCCTCGCTCAGGCGGCCCTCGAGGAACGAGCGCGCGTAGATCCCCGGCGACGAGTGGCCTTGGATGTAGACGAGGTCGCCCGGGTTGCCGTCGGTCGGCGCCTTCCAGAAGTGGTTGAAGCCGACCTCGTACAGCGTGGCCGCCGACTGGTAGGAGGCGACGTGGCCGCCGAGCTCGGAGGACTCCTTGTTGGCCTGCAACACGATGGCGATCGCGTTCCAGCGGATGATCGCCCGGATGTGGTGCTCGAGCTCGAGGTCGCCGGGGAACGGCTCCTCGCGATCGGGCGGGATCGTGTTGATGTAGGGCGTGTTGAGCCCGACATCGAGCGGCACGCCGCGCTCGCGTGCCTGTTCGAGCAGCTCGGCGATGAGCTGCTCGGCGCGATCGTGACCGTCATGGCGTAGCACGCCGTCGAGGGCCTCGAGCCACTCGCGGGTCTCCTGCGGGTCGACGTCCCCTTGGACGGTCACTGAAACCCCTCTCCCTCGTCCTCGAACCAGCTTGGATGCTCTACCCGGATTGCGGGCAGGGCGGACAGCACCATCCGCAGATGGTGCCGAAGTGCGTGTTCGGCCGCGTCCGGGTCGCCCGAGGCGACCGTGGCGACGACCTCGCCGTGCTCGGCGACCATCTGCGCGAGATAGTCGGGCTCGGGCAGGCTGAGCCGCCGGACGCGATCGAGATGACCGTTGGCCCGGCCGGCGAGCCGCCACGCGACGCCGTGGCCGGAGAGCTCGCACAGCGCTGCGTGGAACTCGTCATCGAGCCCGTGGAAGGCGGACTGATCGCGCGCGTCGCGGGCGATCTCCTGGCGGACGAGGATCTCCTTCAGCGCCAGCACGTCCGTCGGCACGGCCCTGCGGGCGGCGAGCCGGATCGCGGCGCACTCGAGCGACTCGCGCACGAACTGCGCGTCGCCGAGCGCGCGGTCGGAGATGCGGGCCACGAATGTCCCCAGCTGGGGCACGATCTCCACCAGCCGGTCGTCGCGCAGGCGCACGAGCGCCTCCCGGACCGGCGTGCGGCTGACGCCGAGGCGGCCGGCGAGCTCGTTCTCCGAGAGCTGGCGGCCGGGCTCGAGCTCCGCCGTGACGATCGCCACCCGCAGCAGGTCGTACACCTGGTCGCGCGCTCGCTGCAGGGTCCTGGTCTGGAGCCGGATCGGCGGCGTCGGCATGCTTGCATGCTAGTGCGCAGTGGTCAGCGGTCAACCCCCCCGAACGTCGGTCGGCACGTTCAGGCACGGTTCGGGTTTGGCGCTTAACGATGCGCATCGGTACGGTCGCGCCATGCGCGCCGACGCTCGACGCAACCACGATGCGGTGCTCGAGGCCGGCGCGGCCCTGCTGGCCGAGCGCCCGGCCGCCTCGATGCAGGAGATCGCCGACGCCTCCGGGGTGGGTCGCACCACGGTCTACCGGCACTTCCCGGCGCGCGAGGATCTCGTCGCGGCGCTTGTCTCGCGGGTGGCGCAGGATGTCGTCGCGGTCTCCACGAGCGCGCTCAGCGGGGACGGGCCGGCCACCGAGATGCTGCGCCGCCTGGCGGTCGACATCGTCGCCCTCGGCCGGCGCTGGAGCTTCCTGCGCGAGCAGCGCGACGACGTGCGGGCGGCGGTGACGGAGTCCGACATGCTGTTCCGCGACTGGGTCGAGGCGGCGCAGGCGCGCGGGGAGCTGCGCGACGAGCTGCCGCCCGATTGGGTGCTCGCCGTGACCCGCGGCCTGATCACCGAGGCGATCGAGGAGGCGCCGACGATCGGCGTCGATCGCGCCGGCCAGCTGCTGGCCGACACCCTGGTCAGCCTGCTGGAGCCGCGGCGCTCGTGAGCCGGTCGACGAGCCGCGACCGGCGGCTCGCGGTGTCGGCCCGGGCGGCGGCGGCGGCCACGACCTCGCGGCGGCCGACGATCACGGTGGCCACGCGGGCGCGCGTCATCGCCGTGTAGAGCATCTCGCGGCGCAGGAAGCGCGCGCCGGCGGACGGGTGGGCGACCAGGACCGCGACCGGCAGCTCGATGCCCTGGCCCTTGTGGACCGAGCACGCGTAGGCGGGCTGCAGCCGGCCGGCCTCCTCCTCGGGCAGCTCGACGGTCACGCCGTCCGCGCTGACCGTGATCGCATCGTCGCCGACCGCCAGCAGGCGCAGGATCGTGCCGTTCATCAGGCCCAGGTCGTGCAGGTTGCGGCCGGACAGCATCAGCTTGTCGCCGAGCCGCAGGCGGCCACCGAGCACCTTCGCGCCGCGCGGGTTCAGCGCCTCGCGCAGGCGCTCGTTGAGCGCGTCGATGCCGAGCGGACCCCGGTAGACGGGCGCGAAGACCTGCACGTCCTCGATCGGGTCGACGCCGTAGTGCGCCGGCAGACGGGTCGCCACCAGCGAGACGATCTCGTCGAGCGCGGCGGCGGGATCGTCGCGCTCGATCAGGAACAGGTCGCGCCGCGTGTCCTCGGCGGGGGCGAACGACGGCGCCCGTCCCCGGCGCACCTCGTGGGCGCCGCGCACGATCATCGAGCCGGCGGCCTGGCGGAAGATGTGGGTCAGCGCGCTGGTCGGCACGAGGCCGGAGCCGACGAGCTCCGCGAACGGCTTGCCGGCACCGACCGGGGCCAGCTGGTCGGCGTCGCCGACCAGCACCACGTGCATGCGTGGGCCGACCGCCCGCAGCAATGTGACCAGCAGCTCGAGGTTGGCCATGCTGGTCTCGTCGACCACCAGCAGGTCGCCACGCAGCGGATCCTCGCTGCCGCGCTGCGGGCCCTCGCCCGGGATCCATTGCAGCGCGGAGTGCACCGTGCTCGCCTCGAGGCCGGTCGACTCGGAGACCCGCCGGGCGGCGCGGCCGGTCGGCGCGACCAGGACCACGGTCGCCTCCTGGGCGTGCGCGGCCGCGCACAGCATCCGGATCGTGGCCGTCTTGCCGGTGCCCGGGCCGCCGGTGACGATCGACAGCCGGTGCGCGAACGCGTGCTCGACCGCCTGCCACTGCGCCTCGGCGGGCACGTGCGCGTGCTCGTCCGGCGCCGGCGCGTCGGGGGCGCGCAGCTTCGCGCTCGGCTCCTTCGTGGCCAGCGCGTGGATGCGGCGCGCGAGCTCCTGCTCGAGCCGCGCGGTCGGCGGGCGGTACGCCCAGGCCGTCGTCCGGCCTCGGCCGGAGGCCTCCTCCCCGCTTCGCTCCGGCGCGATCTCGACGGTCAGGCGTCCGCGGTCGACCAGGTCGCGCAGCAGCGCGGCGCCGGGCGGGTCGCGGCGCAGCAGCTCGCCCGTGCGGCGCGCCGCCTCGCCGACCGGCAGGCAGGTCGAGCCGTCGCGCTCGGCCTCGGCGAGCACGTGCAGCAGCGCAGCCGCCTCCCGGGCGGGCGCGTCGGCGGCGATCCCGGCCGCGCGGGCGATCCGGTCCGCGGTCGGGAAGCCGACGCCGAACACGCTCGTCAGCTCGTACGGCTCGTCCCGGACGACGCGGTAGGCGCGGGGGCCGTACTCCTTGTCGATCCGCGGCACCAGCCACGCCAGCCCGTGGGGGGCGAGCAGCAGGTGCAGCTGGCGCGTCGAGCGCAGCCCGTCCCACGACGCGGCGGCCGCCGCAGCCTGGCGCGCGCCGAGGCCGGCGTCCTTGAACACCCGCCGCGGGTCGGCGTCCACCGCGTCGAGCACGTCCTCGCCGTAGCGCTGGTACAGCCGCGCGGCGCGCGTCGGGCCGACGCCCTTCACCCGCTCGAGATAGAGGATCAGCGCCTTCGGCCCGGACGGCCCGCGCGGCTCGGCCCGGTCCGTGCGCACCTGCATGCCGAAGCGCTTGTCGTCCTGCCAGCGCCCGCTGATCGCCACCCGCTCGCCGGCCTCGAGATGGGCGAGCGAGCCGACGAGGATGACCTCGTCGCCGTCGCGGACCGCCTCGACGACGGCGAAGCCCGTCTCGGCCGCGGCAAAGCGCACGCGCCGGATCTCGACCTCGTCCTCGAACGCGGATCCGGGAGTCCCTTCCACCATCTGTGAAACCTAGTCGCGGGCGAGGCCGGATTCGCCCCGGGGTTGACTGGCCCCGCCGGCAGGAAGAGGATCGCCGTCGAAGGCCCACTCCTATAGGAGGTCTCGATGGCCAAGGTGTACGTGATGGACTTCGACGGCGGCACGGCCGCCCAATACGACGGTGTGCTGCGAGAGATGGCGCTCGGCGGCTACCTGCCCGACGGTGCCCGCTTCCACTCCGCAGGCCCGACGCCGACCGGGTTCCGGGTGATCGACTGCTGGGACGACGCGGCCGCATTCGACCACTTCTCGGCGGAGGAGATCGGCCCGCAGACCCAGAAGCAGGGGATGCGGCCGCCGCGCATGACGGTGCTCGACGTCGACGACGACATGACCGGGCCGCTGAC
>JAXDHL010000476.1:0-7428 GCA_034664525.1 Solirubrobacteraceae bacterium | reverse complement strand
TGATGAAGTCGGTGCCGTCACCGCCGGTGATCGTGTCCGCCCCGACGCCGCCGTTGAGCGTGAGCTGGGCGAACGGCGTCGAGGTCGTGGTGATCGTGTCGTCGCCGCCACGACCGTTGATGGTGATCCGCTCGGCCAGCAGGTCGAGGGTGGAGGGCGCCAGGTTCGTGCGCTCCACCCGCTGGCGCGCGCCGGCCTGGCTGATGGTGAAGACGTCGCCCGCGGTCGCCGCGCCGTTGATCTCCACCTCGTCGTTGCCGAGGTCGCCGTCCATGGTGTCCGAGCCGTCGCCGTCGTTCCAGACGAGCGTGTCGTTGCCCGCGCCGCCGGCGACGCTGTCGTTGCCGGGACCGCCGCCGACCCGGTCGTTGCCGTCACCGCCGCGCAGCACGTCCGCGTCCTGGGAGCCGACCAGCAGGTCGTCGCCGCCCTGGCCGTCGATGGTCAGCGAGCCGATCGCCGTCGGCGGCACCCCCGAAGCCGAGACGCTGTCCGCGCCGTCGCCGGCGTTGACGACCACGATCGCCGTGTCATCGGCGGGGATCGACTGCACGCCGGGAGCGCTGTCGAAGTCGATCGGGCTGTCGAAGCCGGGCAGGTTGTGACTGAGGTTGGCGCCCGTCACCGACAGCACGAGGCCGTCAGCCGCGCCGTCGCCGGTCAGGGTGGCGCTGGTACCGCTCACCGTCCCCGTGAAGGCGGCGCTTGCGGCCGACGGAACCGCCAGCAGCACGAGGGTGGTTAGGAAGACCGCTCGTCCGACGGGCTTCCGGGTTGCGGGCGCACGCCCGGGGCAGCAGACCATGTCCGCCTCCTTCTGGACCTGAATACCGCATCCATGCACGGCTCGGTGGGATCCTCGCGCGCCGCGAGGATCCCGCACAAGGCCCGAAAACGGACGATCAAGCCACCGTGATGGCGTCAGTCGGCGCCGGGATCTCCTCGGTGGCGTGCTCGCGGCGCAGGTTCACCTCGAGGTAGCGCAGGCTGCGCCGTCCGACCGTGAGCATGTCGCCGTGCCGCAGCACGCGGCGGCGCACGAGCTCGCCGTTGACGAACGTCCCGTTGAGCGAGCCGTCGTCGAGCACCTCGGCGGTCCCGTCGGTGCGAGCGATCACCACCGCGTGGCGGCGGGACACGCCGCCGTCGTCGAACGCCACGTCGGCGGTGGAAGATCGCCCGATGCGGGTCATCCCGGCGCGCAGCGCGAGCAGGACGATCTCGCCCCCGTCGTCTACGGCCAGGTACCGGCCGGGGTCTGGAGCACGCATGGCAAGGCTTGCATGACGGCGGGAGCGATGGGTCAAGAAGCGATCGGGCATGGACGGAACACTCCCGGGCGCGCCTTCAGGCTCCCTAAGGGTCGTACGAGATTTGCCTGTGGATCTCCCGGGCACCACCCGGGCATGTCGCTCGCCGCCGAACGCCGCCGCTCCCTCGACGCCGCGCTCGTGGCCTGGGTGATCGTCTGGTGCGTGCTCGGCTTCTGGGTCGGCCGCGAGGTGCACCGCCTCGGCGAGGTCACCGGCTCGGTCCGCAGCGTCGGCGGCGCCGTCGCGGACGCCGGCGGCGCGATCTCCGGCTTGAATCGGATCCCGCTCGTCGGCGGCGCCGTCTCCGCCCCCGGCGACGGCATCGCCGCCGCGGGCCGCTCGGCGCAGCGGACCGCCGACGACGCCCGCCGCGCGGCCGACCGGCTCGCCTGGCTGCTCGGGCTGGCGATCGCACTGGTGCCGTCGGTGCCGCTGCTCGCGCTCTACCTGCCGCCGCGGATCACGGTCGAGCGCGACCGCCGCGCGCTGGCTGTCGTCGGCGACGAGCTGCTCGCCTGGCGCGCGCTCGCGCACCTTCCGCTGTACCGGCTTGCGCGCCTCAGCACGGACCCGCTGGGCGACGTGCGCCGCGGCGACCATGCCGCGCTGGCCCGCGCCGAGCGGCGACGGCTGGGGCTTGGGCCATACTGAGCGCCCTTGAAGGGCTACCGCTACCTCTACGAGCAGATGGTCCGGCGCGAGCTGCGCCAGAAGTACAAGGGCTCCGTGCTCGGCGTCCTGTACTACCTGGTCAACCCGCTGGTGCTGATGGCCGCCTACGCGCTGATGTTCACCTACGTCCTGCGCTACGACCGGATCGCCGACTATCCGCTGTTCCTGCTGATCGGCATCGCGGTCTGGCTGTTCTTCTCGCAGTCGCTGCTGGCGGCCGCGACGTCGCTGATCGAGCAGTCCTCGCTCGTGCGCAAGGTGCGCTTCCCGCGCGAGATCATCCCGGCCGCCGCCGTGTCGGTGCAGTGGGTGATCTTCGCGGTGCTGATCGTGATCGTCACGCCGGTGACGCTCGCGGTGCGCGGATCGCTGGGTCCGGAGATCGTGCTGCTGCCGGTGCTGCTGGTCGCGCTCGGGATCTTCGCGCTCGGCCTCGGGCTGGCGGTGGCGATCCTGCACGCGTACTTCCGCGACGTCGCCCCGATCCTCTCGGCCGTCCTGCTGCCGTGGTTCTTCGTGACGCCGATCTTCTTCCGCCCGACCGACTTCCCGGGCTTGGACGCGCGCCCGTGGCTGGGCGACCTGCTGCGCTGGGCGAACCCGATCTCGCCGTTCATCGAGGGCGTGCGCGACGTCGTCTACGACGGGCGCTGGCCGTCGCCCGCGGTGCTGGCCTACATCGCCGTGGCCTGCGCGCTGGCGGTGGTGGCCGGGCAGCTGCTGTTCCGGCGGATGGAGGCCGAGCTGGCGGTCGTGCTGTGAGCGCCGCCGCCGGCGAGGTGGTCCTCGAGCACGCCTCGCGCGCCTTCGAGGTCCGGGCCGATCCCGCCCGCACGCTCAAGGAGCTGCTGATCCGCCGCCGCGCCGCCGCCCCCGGGCCGCCGGCGATCCACGCGCTGCGCGACGTCACACTGCGGGTCGCGCCCGGCGAGGCGCTCGGGATCATCGGCCGCAACGGCGCCGGCAAGACCTCGACGCTGCGCGCGCTGGCCGGCATCGTGCCGCTCGACCACGGGACGGCGGAGTGCGGCGGGCGCGTGGTGTCGCTGCTCGAGGTCGGCGCCGGCTTCGGCCGCGACTTCAGCGGCCGCGAGAACATCCATCTCAACGGTGCGCTGCACGGGCTCGACCGCGCGGCGATCGAGGCGCGGCTGGATGCGATCGTGGCGTTCTCGGAGCTCGGCGAGTTCGTCGACGTGCCGGTGCGCACCTACTCCAGCGGCATGTTCGTGCGGCTCGGGTTCTCGATCGCGGCGCACCTGGACGCCGACGTCATGCTGATCGACGAGGTGCTGGCGGTCGGCGACGAGGCGTTCCAGCACAAGTGCCTGGAGCGCATCCGCGAGCTGATGGCGGGCGGGATGACGCTCGTGCTCGTCTCCCACGACGCCGGCGCGATCGAGTCGGCCTGCGAGCGGGTGGTCGTCCTCGACGAGGGCCGGGTCGCGTTCGACGGGCCGGCCGCCGACGGCCTGGCCGCCTACCGGCGCCTGCTCGCCGAGCACGAGGGCACGGCGGTGCGCTCGTGAAGCCGGAGGACGCGCTCGCCGCGGCGCGAGCCGAGGTCGACCGGTTGAAGGCGGCCGGCGGCTATGCCGAGCCCGACGCCGCGGCGCTGCGCATCGAGCCGATCGACCGCGTGACGCAGGCGCA
This sequence comes from Solirubrobacteraceae bacterium, assembly GCA_034664525.1. GTDB lineage: Bacteria > Actinomycetota > Thermoleophilia > Solirubrobacterales > Solirubrobacteraceae > DATLGB01. The sequence goes on along the minus strand of JAXDHL010000476.1, from coordinate 3,790 downwards.
GCTGCTCGAGTGGGCGCTGATCGAGCCGGATGTCTCCACGCTGCGCTCGACGCGCCGGGGCGGGGCGCCGATCACCTGGGTCAAGCGCATGCTGCTGCGGGGCCTGCAGCAGTACCACAACGAAGTCATGTTCCAGCAGACGCGCTTCAACATCCACCTGCTGCGGCGGGTCCTCGAGCTCGAGGGACGCATCGACGAGCTCGAGAAGCGCGCGCCGTGAGGGTCCACCAGCTGCTGTCAGGCGCGGGGCCCGTCGACGCCGTGACCAACCAGGCGCGCGCCTACCGCGCCTGCTTCGACGCCTGGGGCTGGGGCGGGGGCGATGCCGCGGTCTACGTCGACCCGCGCGCGGGGCGCGACTTCGTGGGTGTCGACCAGCTCGACGTCGCCGCCGAGGACGTCCTGTTGTTCCACTACTCCGCCTACGCGCCGCGGCTGGCGGAGCAGCTCGAGCGCCCGCAGCGCAAGCTGCTCGTGTCGCACAACATCACGCCGGCGCGCTGGTTCTGGGAGTACGAGGCGATGATCGCCGTGCAGTGCACGGTCGGGCGCGAGCAGCTGCCGCGGTTCGCTCGCGCGGTCAACCTCGCCGCCGGCGTCTCGGCCTACAACGCGGCCGAGCTCGATGCCGCCGGCGCGCGCGACACCACCGTCATCCCGATCCTCTTCCGAGAGGACCGCCTCCACCGGGAAAAAGGGGACAGGCACCTTTTTCCCACGGTGTTCTTCGTCGGGCGCATCTCGCCGCACAAGCGCCACGACCTGCTGCTGCGCGCCTTCGCGCTCTACCGCGCCCAGCATGCCCCCGATGCCCGGCTGGTGCTCGTGGGGGAGCCGATCACGCCCGCCTACGGCGCCGCGGTGCGCGACCTCGCCGACCGGCTGGCTCCCGGCGCGGTCGAGCTCGCCTCGCACCTGAGCGACGAGGCGCTGGCCGAGCGCTGGCGCGCGGCGACGGTGTTCTGCTGCCTGTCCGAGCACGAGGGGTTCTGCATCCCGCTGCTGGAGGCGTTCCACTTCGGCGTGCCGGTGATCGCCCGCGGGGTCGGCGGGATCCCCGAGGTGGCCGGCGACGCCGCGCTGCTGCTCGACGCGCCCGAGCTGGCCGAGGTGGACGTGGCGCTCGTCGCCGAGCTGCTGCACGTCGCCGCCACCGACGCCGAGCTACGGGCCGAGCTGGCCCGCCGCGGCCGGGAGCGGCTGCGGGCGTTCGCCCACGACACGACCGCCGCGAAGCTGCGAGATGCCGTCGAACGGGTAGTCATGTCCTGATGCCCCTCCCCGCCTCCCATCGCCTGCTCGCCCACGGCGCCCGCCGCATCCCCGGGCTGCGGCGCCTGCCCATGCTCAAGCTGCTCGCGATCGGCGAGATCGCGCTGCTGGCCCGCAATCACGTGGCGCGGCTGGACGCAGCCGAGCGCCGCCGCCTGATCGAGCTGGTCCGCAAGGGCCGCGGTCGCAGCCGCAACCTGTCCGACGACGAGCGCGCCGAGCTGTCGGCACTGGTGGCAAAGGCCGAGCCGCGCCGCTTCGCGGGACTCGTCGCCGACAAGCTCTCGCCCGTGCCGCTGCCGCGGCGCATCACCCACGGCCCGGGACGGCGCTGATGCGCGCGGTCCAGGTCCCCGAGCAGGGGGCAACGCTCGAGCTGGTCGAGCGCGAGGCGCCGCGGCCGGGTCGCGGCCAGGCGCTCGTCCGCGTACAGGCCTGCGGGATCTGCCACTCGGACGTCATGTCCCAGCACGGCGGGTTCCCGGGCATGTCGTGGCCGCGCATCCCCGGCCATGAGATCGCCGGCGTGATCGAGGAGCTCGGCGACGGCGTGGAGGGCTGGGAGACCGGCCAGCGCGTCGGCGTCGGCTGGTTCGGCGGCAACTGCGGCCACTGCGTGCCGTGCCGGCGCGGCGACCTCATCTCGTGCGTGAACCTGAAGATTCCCGGCATCACCTTCGACGGCGGCTACGCCGACTACGTGGTCGTCGACTCCGGCGCGCTCGCCTCGATCCCCGAGGACCTCTCCGCGGAGGACGCCGCCCCACTGCTGTGCGCGGGCATCACGACCTACAACGCGCTGCGCCGGTCGGGTGCGTACGGCGGTGACCTCGTCGCGGTGCTCGGCGTCGGCGGCCTCGGCCACCTCGGCGTGCAGTTCGCCGCCAAGCTCGGGTTCGAGACGGCGGCGATCGCCCGCGGGACCGAGAAGGAGGAGCTCGCCCGCAAGCTCGGCGCCCACCACTACATCGACTCGACCGCGAGCGACCCGGGACAAGAGCTGCAGAAGCTGGGCGGGGCCAAGGTCATCCTCGCCACGGTCACGAGCGCGCAGGCGATGACGGCGGTGATCGGCGGCCTCGGCGTGCGCGGCAAGCTGATCGTCGTCGGCGCGTCGATGGACCCGATCGAGGTCCCGCCGGCGATGCTGATCGGCGGCTCGAAGTCGATCGTCGGCCACGCGTCGGGCACCTCGCGCGACTCGGAGGACACGCTCGGCTTCAGCACGCTCTCCGGCGTGCGGCCGATGATCGAGACGTATCCGCTCGAGCAGGCGCCGGCGGCGTACGTGCGGAAGCTGTCCGGCGACGCGCGCTTCCGCGTCGTGCTGACAATGGACTAAGCCGGCGCGGGACCTTCGGTGCGCCAGCGGGCGGCGTACTGCGTCGCCTGCGCCGCGCCGATGAAGATCACGAGCGCGACCAGCGGGTGGAACGCGGCCACGATCGCCGCCGAGTCTCGGGCTCCGGGCAGCGAGGATTGGATGGCCATCAGCACCAACAGGCCGCCGCCGAAGATCATCGGCGTGCGCCCCAGCCGCCCGACCGCGGCCACGATCAGCATCAGCAGCGTCGTCGCGTGCAGCAGCACGAAGCCGACGAACCGGTGAGCGCCGAAGCCGCCGGCGCCGAAGATGCCGATCCCGGCGAGCAGGAACTGCAGGGCGACCAGCCCGGTGGTGAGGGCGGCGAGCCCGAGGTAGATCTTGCGCGGCATCGACATGCGGCGCAGGCTACGCACTGGGCGCGGACGCCAGCTTGCACGTGCGCTGGACCCCAGGTAGCGTCGGGCGACCCCCTCGGAGCCTCTGAAAGGAGGACGCTGATGTATGCCAGCATCCGTAGGTACGGGTTGGAGCCCGGCAAGATGGACGATCTGCTCCACCGGATAGACACCGAGTTCGCGGAGGAGATCTCGGCGATGGACGGGTTCGTCGCCTATGAGGTCCTCGACTGCGGCAACGACGAGCTCGTGACGATCAGCATGTTCCAGGACCGCCAGGGCGCCGAGGCGTCCGTCCAGGCCGCGGCCGTCTGGATCCGTGACAACCTGCCGGACATCCGGATCGACCGCACCGACGCGCGCACGGGCGAGGTCGCCGTGAGCCGCGCCCGCGAAGCGGTGCTGGAGCCCGCGCACCACTGACTCAGTCGCGGCTCGGGAACGCCGGGTCATCGCGGATCGGATCGAGGTCTGCGTCCCCGGCCGCCCATTCGAGGACGGCCGGGTTGCCCTCGACGGCACGCCGCAGGTGCTCGAGGGCGGCCTCGCGCCGGCCCGCCATCGCCGCGTAGCAGGCGAGGTTGTAGTGCATCGACGGATGGTCGGGATGGTCGGCCAGGCCCTGCGCGGTGAAATCGTAGGCGCCCGCCCAGTCGCCCCGCTCTGCCTGCCCGGCAGCGCCCATGTACCACTCCCACGCCGACACCGGCCCGGCCGCGCCGGCACGACCGCCGACGACCAGCGCGGTCGTCCCGTCCTGCGTCGCGATCGCTCCGCGGCGCGTGCCCGGCGCCGG
>JAXDHL010000475.1:0-4189 GCA_034664525.1 Solirubrobacteraceae bacterium | reverse complement strand
TCGCCGGCGACGGGCCCGAGCTCGAGGCGCTGCGCGGCACCGCCGGCGTGGACGTCCGCGGCCGCGTCGAGCCGGCGGCGCTGGCCGAGCTGCGCGCGCGGGCGGGCGCCGCGATCGTCCCGAGCCGGTACGCCGAGATCCTCCCGCTCGCCGCGCTCGAGGCGATGGCGGCCGCCGTGCCGACGGTGGCGACCGCGTCCGGCGGGCTGGCCGAGGCGGTCCCGCCCGAGGGGCTCGCGCCGCCGGGCGACGCGGCGGCGCTGGCCGACCGGCTGCGCAGCCTGTGGCGCAACGCGGCGGCGGGCGAGCGCGCCCTCGCCCGCGCCCGCGAGCTCAGCGCGCCCGAGCGCGTGGCCGGCCGGCTGCGCGCCGTCTACGCCGGCGCCTGAGCGCGGGCCCAGTCGAGCGTCCGCTCGAGGCCGGTGGCCAGGTCGGTCTTGGCGGTCCAGCCGAGCTCGCGCGCGGCGCGTCGCGGGTCCAGGCAGGAGCGGAACACCTCGCCGGGCCGGGCGGGCTCCCGCCGCGTCGGCAGCCCGAGCCGCTCGGCGAGCTCGATCACCGGCGTCTCGATCCCCGTGCCGACGTTGAACGGCCCGGCGGGCGCGCCCTCGGCGGCCAGCATCAGCGCGTCCACGACGTCGCCGACGTAGGTGAAGTCGCGCGTCTGGCGCCCGTCGCCGAACACGACCGCCTCGCCGCCGTTCACCGCCAGCCCGCAGTAGATCGCGATCACCCCGCCCTCGCCGAGCGGGTCCTGGCGCGGGCCGTAGACGTTCGCGAAGCGCAGGCTCGTCGCGCGCAGCCCCTCGAGCTCCTCGTAGAGCCGGATGTAGCCCTCGGCCGACAGCTTGCTCATCCCGTACGGCGCGGCCGGGCGGGCCTCGTGGGTCTCCGGCGTCGGCACTTCGTCGGCGTCGCCGTAGATCGCGCCGCCGGTCGAGGCGAACACGACGTGGCGCACGCCGGCGTCGCGGGCGGCCTCGAGCACGTTGAGCGTGCCCACCACGTTGACGGCGACGTCGAACGCCGGATCGGCGACCGAGCGGCGGACGTCGATCTGCGCGCCGAGGTGGAAGACGACCTCGGGCCCCGCCGCGCCGACCACGCGCGCCAGCCCCTCGCGGTCGGTGATCGACGCCTGCTGCAGGTCGGCGCCGTCGGAGACGTTCTCTCGCCGCCCGGTCGAGAGGTCGTCGAGGACGGTGACGTCATCACCGCGCGCGAGCAGCGCGTCGACGAGATTGGAGCCGATGAAGCCGGCGCCGCCGGTGACGAGGGATCGCATCAGGCGGCGGATCCTTGCACGAACGCCCGCACCTGCCCAAGCGTGCGCTCGCGGGCGCCGGCCGGCCCCGAGTACCACTCGACCGTCGCGTCGAGCCCCTGCGCCAGGTCCCAGCCGGGGGTCCAGCCGAGCCGCTCGGCGGCCTTCGTGCTGTCCAGCCGCAGCAGCGTGGCCTCCTTGCCCGCGTCCGGGTCGGCGGCGATCTCGACCGCCGGCGGCTCGCCCGGCCAGCGCTCGCGGATGCGCTCGACGACCCAGGACACCGGCTGCGCGTCGCCGGCAGCCGGGCCGAAGTTCCACGCCTCGGCGTACGCCGCCCCGTCCGCCCCCGCCAGCCGCTCGGCGAGCGTGAGGTAGCCGCTCAGCGGATTGAGGACGTGCTGCCAGGGCCGCACCGCGTCCGGGTTGCGGAGCACCAGCGGCTCGCCGGCCAGCGCCGCGCGCATCAGGTCGGGAACCAGCCGGTCGGCGGCCCAGTCGCCGCCGCCGATCACGTTGCCGGCGCGCGCGGTCGCCAGCGCCACGCCGCGCCCGGCCAGGACCGTCTGGCGGTGCGCCGCCGCCACCAGCTCCTGGGCGGCCTTCGACGCCGAGTAGGGATCCTTGCCGCCGAGCGGGTCCTCCTCGCGCATCGGTCGGCCGGACTCGATGTCGCGGTAGCACTTGTCGCTCGTCACCACGACGACCGCGCGGGTCGCGTCGGTGAGCGCGTGCAGGACGTTCGCCGTCCCGACGACGTTCGTCTCCCAGGTCGCCACGGGGTCGACCAGCGATGCGCGCACGATCGCCTGCGCAGCGAGGTGCAGGACGACCTCGGCACCCGCGACCGCGCGGGCCACGTCGTCCGCCGAGCGCACGTCGCCGAGCACCTCGTCGTGCAGGACGTCACGCACGCGCGCGTCCTCGTAGAGCGACGGCGCCGAGGGTGGCGGCGCGCTGAACCCGACCACACGGGCGCCCTCGTGTGCGAGCCACAGCGCGAGCCAGGCCCCCTTGAACCCCGTGTGGCCGGTCAGCAGGACCCGGCGGCCCTGCCAGAAGGTCATCCGCCCAGGAGCTTGAGGTCGGCGTCGACCATCATCCGCGTGAGCTGCTCGAAGTTCGTCGTCGGCTCCCAGCCGAGCTGGCGCTTGGCCTTCTCGGAGTTGCCCACGAGCAGGTCGACCTCGGCCGGCCGCTTGAACGCGTCGTTGATGTGGACGTAGTCGTGCCAGTCCAGGCCGACGTGGTCGAACGCGATCTCGACCAGCCGCTGGACGGTGTTGGTCACGCCCGTGGAGATCACGTAGTCGTCCGGGCCGTCCTCCTGCAGCATCAGCCACATCGCCTCGACGTAGTCCTTCGCGTAGCCCCAGTCGCGCTTGGCCTGGAGGTTGCCGAGCTCCAGGCGATCCTTCTTGCCGACCTTGATCGCCGCCGCGTGCCAGGTCACCTTGCGGGTCACGAACTCCAGCCCCCGGCGAGGACTTTCGTGGTTGAACAAAATGCCGGAGCACGCGAATAAGTCGTAGGACTCACGGTAATTCGTGGTGATGAAGTGGCCGTAGACCTTGGCCACGCCGTAGGGCGAGCGCGGGTAGAACGGCGTCGACTCCTTCTGCGGCGTCTCCAGCACCTTGCCGAACATCTCCGAGCTCGACGCCTGGTAGAAGCGCGCCTGCGGGCAGACCTCGCGCATCGCCTCGAGGATCCGCGTGACGCCGACGCCGGTGAACTCGGCGGTCAGGGTCGGCTGGATCCAGGACACGGCCACGTAGGACATCGCGGCGAGGTTGTAGATCTCGTCCGGCTCCGAGGCCCGCAGCGCGTCGACGAGCGAGCGCTGGTCGAGCAGGTCGGCCTGGTGGAGCGTGATGCGCTCGCGCAGGTGCTCGATGCGCTCGAACTTCTCGGTCGAGGAGCGGCGCACCATGCCGTGGACCTCGTAGCCCTTCTCGAGCAGCAGTTCGGCCAGATAGGAGCCGTCCTGGCCCGTGATGCCCGTGATCAGTGCGGTCTTGCTCATCCGGCGCTCGGTACTCCTTCGATCGTTCTGAGCCATTCGGCGGTCTGCCGGATCCCCTCCCGCACACCGATCTGCGCTTCCCATCCCAGCACGGTCTTCGCCTTCTCGACGCTCGGCCAGCGGCGCACCACGTCGACCTCGAACGTCGGCAGGTGCTCGAACTCGAGCTCGGCGGGATCGTTGCCGGCAGCCTCCCAGCAGATCGCGGCGATCTCGGCCACGGTCCGCTCGTCGGAGGCGGAGATGTTGAAGTCCTCGTTGAGGCCCTGCGCCGCCGCGGTCGCGGTCACGACACCGTCGGCGATGTCGTCCACGTGCGTGAGCGTGCGCGTCTGCTCGCCGGAGCCGAAGATCGGCAGCGGCTTGAGGCGCCGCAGCGACTTGCGCAGCAGGTCCGGGACGGCGTGGGCGATGCCGGGCTCGTCGTCGGGGCGCTCGCCGGGCCCGTAGGCGTTGAACGGGCGGCAGATCGTGTAGGGCAGGCCGTGCTCGGCGTGGGCGGCGCGGCAGTAGACCTCGCCGGTCAGCTTCGAGAACCCGTAGGCGCTCGTCGGCGTCGGGCAGCGCGGGAGGTAGTCCTCGGTGGTCGGGAACTCCTGCGCGTTCTCGAACACCATGCTCGAGCTGACGTACGTGAAGCGCTCGACGTCCTGGTCCAGCGCCGCGCGGATCACCGCGTTGTAGAGCGCGTTGTTGACCTCGGTCCGCGTGTGGGGGAGCTTGTGGAAGTTCGCGATCCCGCCGACGATCGCGGCCAGGTGGATGACGTGGCTGCAGCCGGCCATCGCCCGGCGCGCCTCGGCCAGCTGGCGCAGGTCACCGGTGTGGACCTCGCAGCCCTCGCGGATCCAGTCGGGCGCCTCCCGCTGGTCTGACACCCGGACCTCGAACGCCGGATC
>JAXDHL010000474.1:0-5283 GCA_034664525.1 Solirubrobacteraceae bacterium | reverse complement strand
GCTGAGCCGCCGCCGGCGACCTTGGCATCTCGCACATCCATGGGATGCGCGAGATGCCACGGCCCGGCTCGAAGTGTCACAAATGTGCGACAGCCGCCCACGGGCGCCCGCTCCGAACGTATGTTCCGGCGCGTGCTGGCCCTTCATCCACCCGTCGACGCTCCGATCGCCCGGCCCTTCGCGTACGCGGGGTCGCCGTTTGCGCGCGGGTTGCATCGCGGGATCGACGTCGCGGCGCCGCCCGGCACCCCGGTCGAGGCGCCATGCGCGGGCGTCGTCGCCTACGCCGGACCGCATGCGCTGACGCTGCGCTGCGGCCGCTACCGGGTGACGTTGCTGCCGGTGCGCGCCGTCCGTGCGCGGCAGGGCGACGCCGTCGTGGCCGGCGCGCGGGTCGCGCAGGTCGGCGCGACGGCGAGCCACCCGGGGCTCCACCTCGGCGTGCGAGCAGCGTCCGATGCCTTCGGCTACGTGGACCCGGCGCCCCTCCTCGCGCACAGCCCCTCGATGCCACTCGGCCCGGCACCGGCGCCCCGAACCCCGCGGCTGCCGGCGCGGCCGGACCCTCGGCCGGTGCCTCCGGCGCCGGAGGCACCGCCGGCGCCGGTCACCGCCTGGGCCGCCCTCGTGGTCGCGGCCCTCGCCGCGACGGGCACGACCCGGCTGCGGCTGCGGCTGCGGCTACGGCGCGGGCGGCGGCGGGCACCCACACGCGCAGCGGGAGAGGCGTAGCGTCGGCTCCGTGCCCCGCAGGACGTACCCCATGCGCGCGCCGGTGCGCCCGGAGCCCGAGCCGCCGCTGCCCGAAGGCGTCACCGTCCGCGCGCTCACGCCCGCCGACGCGACAGCGTTCGGTGACCTGATGGCCGACGGCTACGCGGGGACGATCGACGACCATGGTGAGTCGCGGTCGTTCCACCGCGAGGAGGCGCGGCGCGCGGTCGCCGGGGCGTTCGGCGCGCTCGACTGGGATTCGAGCCTGGTGGCGACCACGGTCGCCGGCGCGCTGATCGGCGCCGCGGTCGTCACCGAGCACCACGGCCGGCCGCTGCTCGCGTTTGCGGTGACGGCGCCCGGCTGGCGCAACCACGGCCTCGGCACCGCGCTGCTCGTGCGCACCGCCAACCGGCTGGCCGCGGCCGGCCACGAGGAGTGGGCGCTCGCGGTGACGGTCGGCAATCCGGCGCAGCGGCTGTACGAGCGGCTCGGATTCGTGGTCGACGAGGGTCTGCGCACGGCGAGGCGCGGCTAGTGTCCAGCGTCGCCATGGCCTTCTACGTCACGACGCCGATCTACTACGTGAACGCCGCGCCGCACCTCGGCCACGCGTACACGACGATCGGCTGCGACATCCTGGCCCGCCACCACCGCCAGCGCGGCGAGGAGGTCTTCTTCCTCACCGGCACCGACGAGCACGGGGAGCCCGTCGCCCAGGCGGCCGAGAAGCTCGGCGTCAGTCCGAAGGAGCTCGCCGATCGCAACGCCCAGCGATTCATGGACCTGATGCCGATCCTGGACGTCTCGAACGACTTCTTCATCCGGACGAGCGACCCCCGCCACAAGGCGCGCGTCCAGGAGATCATGCAGCGCGTCCACGACAACGGGCACGTCTACAAGGGCACCTACGAGGGCTGGTACTGCCCCCGCTGCGCGGACTTCAAGACCGAGGCCGAGATCGGGCCGGACAACACCTGCCTGATCCACCTGATCCCGCTCACGCGCGAGCACGAGGAGAACTGGTTCTTCCGCCTCAGCGCCTTCCAGGAGCAGCTCGAGGCGCTGTACACCGAGGACCCGGGATTCGTGCTCCCGCGCGTGCGCTACAACGAGGCGCGCTCGTTCATCACCGGCGGACTGCAGGACGTCAGCCTGTCGCGCGGCAAGCTGACCTGGGGCGTCGAGGTCCCGTGGGATCCCTCGCACGTCTTCTACGTCTGGTTCGACGCGCTGCTCAACTACGTCACCGCACTGTCGTTCGCCCGTGACGGCGAGGACCTGACCGAGAAGTTCTGGCCGGCCACCTTCCACGTGATGGCCAAGGACATCCTGAAGTTCCACGCGGTCATCTGGCCGGCACTGCTGCTCGCCGCCGGCCTCGAGCTGCCTCGGCACCTGTTCATCCACGGCTACCTGCTGATGGACGAGCACAAGATGTCCAAGAGCCTCGGCAACGTGCTGGACCCGTTCGAAATCATCGAGCGCTTCGGGACCGACGCGCTGCGCTACTACTGCTTCCGCGAGGTCTCCTTCGGGCTCGACGGCAGCGTGTCGCCGGCGACGTTCGAGGCGCGCTACACGACCGAGCTCGCCAACGAGTACGGCAACCTCGCCAGCCGGACGCTGAACATGCTGCGCCGCTATGCCGACGCGCGCGTGCCCGATGTCGACTTCGACCCGCGGCTGGCGAGTGACTTCGACGGGCTGACCGAGGAGGTCTGCGAGCTGCTGGACCGGGCGGAGGTCACGCAGGCGCTCGAGCGGATCTGGCAGCGGGTGCGCCGGCTCAACCGCTACGTCGAGGAGAAGGCGCCGTGGAAGCTCGCGAAGGACCCGGAGCGCGCGGCCGAGCTGCGCTGGGTGCTGCGCTCGCTCGCCGAGGGGCTGCGCGTGGTCACCGTGCTGCTGCACCCGTACCTGCCGTCCAGCACCGCCAAGCTGCTCGACGCGCTGGGCGTCGTGGGCGACGCGCGCTTCGAGATCGCGGCGGCGTCGTTCGGCGGCTGGGAGGCGGGAACGCTCGTCGGCGAGCTCGCGCCGCTGTTCCCGAAGCCCACGGATCAGGAGTGATCGACAGCCACACCCACCTCGACCACACGCCCGGGACGGACGCGGAGATCGTCGCCCGCGCGGCACAGGCGGGCGTCACCCGGCTGCTGACGATCGGCATGGACGGCGAGTCGTGCCGCGCGGCGCTGCGCGCCGCCGAGGCGTTCGACGGCACGGTGTTCGCCGCCGTCGGCCGGCACCCGAACTCGGCGACCGGGTTCTCCGACGCGGACGCCGCCGATCTCGCCGAACTGGCCCGGGACCCGAAGTGCCGCGCGATCGGCGAGACCGGCTTCGACTTCTATTGGGACAAGACGCCGCGGGGCGACCAGGAGCGCGCGTTCGCCGCGCAGATCGCAATCGCCCGCGACACCGGCAAGCCGCTGGTCATCCACACGCGCGACGCCGACGACGCGACGATCTCGACGCTCACGCGCGAAGCGGACGGCGTCACCGTGATCCTGCACTGCTTCTCGATGCCCGGGCGGATCGACGAGTGCCTGGCCAACGGCTGGGTCATCTCCTACGCCGGCAACGTCACCTACCCGAAGGCGCAGGCGCTGGCCGCCACCGCCGCGCGCGTCCCGCTGGACCGCCTGCTCGTGGAGACCGACGCGCCGTACCTGACGCCGCAGGTCGTGCGCAAGGAGCGCAACCAGCCCGCGAACGTCGTGCACACCGCGCGCTTCGTCGCCGACCTGCGCGGGATCGCCTACGAGGAGCTGGAGGCGGCGGTCGAGGCCAACGCCGCCGCGCTCTTCGGCTGGTGAGCGACGGCCCCACCCAGCCGAGTCTTCGCCGCCTGCGCCAGTTCGGCGTGCGCCCGAAGCGCGTGCTCGGGCAGAACTTCCTGATCGACTCGAACATCCTCGACGTGATCGCGCGCGCGGCGGCGCTCGGCCCGGACGACGTCGTGCTCGAGGTCGGCGGCGGCCTCGGCGTCCTCTCCGAGCACCTCGCCGCCCGCGCCCGCCACGTCCACGTCGTCGAGCTCGACCGCACCCTCGAGCCGGCGCTGCGCGATGCGCTGGACCCGTTCGACAACGTGACGCTGCACTTCGCCGACGCGGTCACGCTCGACTACGCCGAGCTCGACCCCGCGCCGACGAAGGTCATCGCCAACCTGCCGTACAACGTGGCCGCGACCGTGATCCTGCAGACCGTCGCCGACCTGCCCGGCGTCACCCGCTGGGTCGCGATGGTGCAGCGCGAGGTGGGGGAGCGCCTCGCGGCCAAGCCCGGCACGCCCGCCTACGGCGCGCCGTCCGTGCTCGCCCAGCTGTCCTGCGAGGTCCGCGTCGTGCGCCAGATCAGCCGGACCGTCTTCCATCCGGTGCCGAACGTCGACAGCGTGCTCGTCGGCCTCGAGCGCATCGCGCCGCCGGCCCCCGCCGACGTCCGCGCACTCGTCTCCGCGGGCTTCGCCCACCGGCGCAAAGCGCTCGCGCGGTCGCTGTCGCTGGCGCCGAAGGCGCCGCCCGGGCTGCGCGACCGCGTGCGGGCCGCGCTCGAGGCGATGGGACAGCCGCCCGACGTGCGCGCCGAGCGGCTGGCGCCGGAGCAGTGGGTCGCGCTGGCGGACGCGCTGCGATGAGGCTCGTCGCGCTCGCCCCGGGCAAGGTCAACCTGTGCCTCTACGTCGGCGCCCCGCGCGGCGACGGCTACCACCCGCTCGTGTCCGTCTTCCAGGCGGTGACGCTCGCCGACGAGCTGACGCTGACCCCGTCGCAGGGGGACGCCGACGAGGTCGTGTGCGCGGGCGTCGAGGGGCCGAACCTCGCCGGCGCGGCGCTCGACGCCTATCGCCAGGCGTCGGGCTGGGACGGGCCGCCGGTGCGGCTGACGATCGTCAAGCGGGTCCCGATCGCCGCCGGGATGGGCGGCGGCTCCGGCGACGCCGCCGCCGCGCTGCGGCTCGCCGCTCACGCCGCGGGCCGGCCGGGAGACCCGCTGATCGACGAGCTCGCCCCGCGCCTCGGCGCCGACGTCCCGAGCCAGATCCGGCCCGGCCGCGCGCTCGTCACCGGGATCGGCGAGCAGGTCACGGATCTCGCGCCCGGCCCGCCGGAGGCGTTCGTGATCGTCCCGTCGCCGGCGGCGCTGAGCACCCCCGCCGTGTACCGCGAGGCCGACCGGCTGCGCTCCGTCCGGGCCGACCTGACCGCCGCCCGGGCCGAGGTCGAGGCCGCCCTCGCCGCCGGCGCCGGGCTCCCGGCGGTCAACGACCTGCAACCGGCGGCGCTCTCGCTCTGCCCATCGATCGAACAGGCGCTGCGCGATGTCGCCGCCGCCGGTGCGACATCCGCACTGGTCTCGGGCTCCGGCCCGACGGTGTTCGGGACGTTCGACGACCCCGAGCGCGCGGTCGCCACCGCCGCCGCGCTCCCCGGTGCCGTGGCCCTGCGGCCCGCGACCGCCGCCGACGCCGCCGTCCGGGAACTCGCGTGACCCGCGCCGGCCTGGCCCTCGCGGTGGTCGCCGCCCTCGTGCACCTGGCGCTCGGGTTCTCGCTGCACG
>JAXDHL010000473.1:0-5204 GCA_034664525.1 Solirubrobacteraceae bacterium | reverse complement strand
GGCGCGATCGCCTCGGACAGCACCTCGGTGAGCGGCCTGCCGGGGCGGGGAACGACGGCGGCCACGTAGGTCACCGGCACGCCTCGCCGGCCGGCGACGAGCGCCGCGGTCACCCCGCCCATCGAGTGGCCCACGACGTGGTCGCACGGGCCGACGGCCGCGGCGTAGTCGTCGAACGTCGCGTCGCGGTCCTCGATCGGCAGGTCCGGCGCGAGTGCGCGGTGCCCGCGCGCCTCGAGCTCTGCGACCAGCGGAGCCCAGTACGCGCCCCGCCCGTAGGCGCCGTGCACGAGCGCGAAGGTCGTCACGAACCCTCGGCCTGCTCCTCGAGCCGGCGGCGCTTCTCGTCGGACTGCAGCGCCGTGGTGAACTCGTCCAGCCCGCCCGCCAGCACCTCGTCGAGGTTGTGGGCGGTGAGCTTGATGCGGTGGTCGGTGACGCGCCGCTCGGGGAAGTTGTAGGTGCGGATCTTCTCCGCGCGCTCGCCGGTCCCGACCTGTGAGCGGCGGTCGGCGGCGAGCTCGGCCTGCCGGCGCGCGAGCTCGGCCTCGTACAGGCGCGCGCGCAGCACGCGCATCGCCTTCTCGCGGTTCTGCAGCTGGGACTTCTCGTCCTGCATCGAGACGACGATGCCGGTCGGCTTGTGGGTGATGCGCACGGCCGAGTCCGTCGTGTTGACCGACTGGCCGCCCGGCCCCGAGGAGCGGTAGACGTCGATCTGCAGGTCGTTCTGGTCGACCGACACGTCGACGTCCTCGGCCTCCGGCAGCACCGCCACCGTCGCCGTGGACGTGTGGATGCGCCCCTGGGACTCGGTCTCCGGCACACGCTGCACGCGGTGCGTCCCGCCCTCGAACTTGAACACGGAGTACGCGCCGCCGCCGCTGACCGCGAACGTGAACGAGCCGTCGCTCGCGGACATCGTGTCCGTCTTGTAGCCCTGGCGCTCGGCGTAGCGGGTGAGCATCCGGTACAGGTCGCCCGCCCACAGGCCGGCCTCGTCGCCGCCGGCGCCGGCGCGGATCTCGACGATCACGTCCTTGTCGTCGTTGGGATCCGTCTCCACCATCGCGAGCCGGATCTCCTCCTCGAGCTCGCCGATCCGCTCGCGCGCCGCGTCGGCCATCTCGCGGACCTCGGGGTCGTCCTCGCCCTCGTCGATCAGCTCCTTCGCGCCGGCCAGATCGTCGCGCGCGTGCCGCCACTCCTCGGCGAGCCGGGCGGCCGGCTCGAGCGTGCGGAACTGGCGCCCGGCGTCGGCCAGGCGGTTGCGGTCCCCGATCACCTCAGGGTCCGACATGGCGGCCTGCGCCTCGGCGTGGCGTGCCTCGATCTGTTCGACGAGCTGCTCGATCACAGCCCGCCGAGCCTAGTAACCCGCGACGGGCGCAGCGTCCTCCGGGCGCACGTCGAGGCGACGCGCCGCGGTGGAGGTCGAGCCCAGCGGCCCGTGGTCGGCCGCGAGCCCGAGGCCGACCCGCGGCATGTTGCCGTAGATCGACTCGTACTCGCCGGCGCGGACGCGATAGGTCTCGTGCCAGATCCCGACCTCGCCCGAGCCGCGCACCGCCTGGTTGAACGCCTTCCAGGCGGGCATGTGCTGCTTGGCGGGATCGCGCGCGAAGCGCTCCAGGTGCTCGAACGAGCGCCAGTACTGAACCAGGAACGGGCCGGTCGAGCCGATCGCCTGCGTCACGTGCAGCAAGCCCGAGTCGGGATCGGCCTTGAGCTCGCGGATCATCTTCGGCATCGCCGTGAAGACGGGAAACCACTTGCGGACCTGCAGCGGCTTGTTGACGCGCATGCCGATCAGGAAGACGACGAAGTCACCATCGATGGTGGCGCTGTAGCGACCGGGAAGGACGGGCATGCGCCGACGCTATGCGACGACTTCGATGCCCACAAGGTCGTCGCCGGCGGCGCCGCGGGGATCCTCCCGGTCGAGCACCGCCTGCAGCGACGCGATGGCGACGGCGAGCTGGGCGTGGTCCGGCTCGCGCGTCGTGAGCTTCTGCAGTTGCAGCCCGGGCCACATCACGGTGCGCACCCAGGCGCGCCGGCGGTTGCGGCCGGCGAACTTGATGATCTCGAACGACAGGCCCGCGATCAGCGGCACCCCGAGGATGCGCGTCGCGAGCAGCCAGTACCAGGCCGGCAGCCCGATCGGCGCGAAGACGAAGATCGCCACGATCATCACGATCAGCAGGAACGAGGTCCCGCAGCGCGGGTGCAGCCGCGAGTACAGCGCGGCGCGCTCCGGCACCAGCGCGTCACCGGCCTCGTAGCAGGCGATCGTCTTGTGCTCGGCGCCGTGGTATTCGAAGACGCGCCGCAGATCGCGCAGGCGCGAGAGCAGCCACAGGTAGCCGAGGAAGATCCCGGTCCGGACGAGCCCCTCGACGAGCCAGAACAAGAAGCTGGAGTTCAGCTGGTCCTTGATCAGCGACGTCAGCCCGACGGGGATGACGAAGAACAGGCCGATCGCGAACACCAGCGCGACCACGACGGTTCCGGCCCACATGCCGCCGGAGATCGGCTCCTCGTCCTCGGGAAGCTGGGCGTTGGCGGACAGGTTGAGTGCGCGGAAGCCGATCGCGAGCGACTCGGCGAGCGCGACGACGCCGCGGATGACCGGCAGCCGGTAGGCGCGGTGGCGCTTCAGCCACGAGTCGAGCGGGAAAACCTGGACGTCGATGTCCCCGTGGGCGCCGGTCTCGGCGTCCACCTTGCCCTCGGCGTCGCGGTCCTCGGGCGCGGGCTTGCGCACGGCGACCGCCCAGTGGCGGACGCCGCGCATCATGACGCCCTCGAGGATGGCCTGGCCACCCACGGGGGCATCACGCTGGGCCATCAGGGCGCCGTCAGGGAGGCGTGTCTCCTCGGTGGCGGACACCCGATGGTCTCCTGGAAGGACTACCGACGCGCCGCTGCGGCGCGCTTGGCGGCGCGGCGCTGGAAGCGCTCGACGCGGCCACCGGTGTCCACGAGCTTCTGCTTGCCCGTGTAGAACGGGTGGCAGTTGGAGCAGATCTCGACGTGGATCTCAGGCTTCGTCGAACGCGTCATGAACTCGTTGCCACACGTGCACCGCACGTGAGAATCAACGTAGTTGGGGTGGATTTCAGTCTTCATCGCCTCATCGATTGTAGGGACGTCCTACGTCCCCGGGCACGGCACGGTGAGGAGGTCATCGGCCTCGACGGCCTCGTCCACGAGCCCCGTCGCGTCGACGGTCCCGGCCAGCGTGTCGCCGGCCACGCACGCCGGACCGTCGAAGCTGACCTTGAAGCGGGCGCCCGGATCCAGCGCCGGGACGGGCTGGTCGGCCAGCGCGGCCTGCCCGGCGTCGAACGAGGCCGACGACGCGGGGGCGGCGGCGCGGCCCTTGTTGGCGAGCGTGAGCACGTACGTGCGCGTGTCGGCCGACGTGCCCGGCTCGACGTCGATCGCCACCGGGACGAGGTCGGGGCGCGGGTCGGGCACCTTGCACGGATCCGAGCGGCGAAGTGCGGTCCGCAGCACGCTGCCGTCGGCGGCGCGCCAGCGGAAGCGGACGGCGACGCGGTAGGAGACGCCGGGCTGCAGCCCCTCGACGTGCTTGGTGTAGACGTAGCGCAGTCGACCCGGCAGCGCCGAGATCCACGTGTCGAGGTTCGGCGCCTCCACGCGCTGCCAGCTGGCGCTCGGACCGGCGGGCAGCGCCTCGACGGTGAAGCGCATCTGCATCCGCCGGGTGCCGGCGATCGCCTTCATGTCGCCCTCGAAGTCGGCGGTGCGGGCCTGCGCGCCGCACTCGACGAGCCGGACGACCGGCGACGCCGCGGCGGCGGGCGCAGCGAAGACGAGCAGCAGGACGAGCGCGATGACGGCGGGCATCGGGTCCATACAACGTGCCGGGGCGGCCCAAGTTGCGCCGCCCCGGATTCGGGCTAGGCGGCCCAGGGCAGTGGGCGCGTGCCGCCGTCGGGTGTCGTGACCCTCGGACCGGCCCCGCTGGCCACCACCGCGCGCGTGTCGGCGGCGGCGGCGATCCGCCGCGACACGCCCGCGGGCAGGCGCAAGGCGTCGCCGGCCCGGACGGTGAGCTCCTCCCCGCCGGCCTCGACGCGCAGCTCACCGTCGAGCACCGTCCACACCTGTTCGCGATCGACCTCGTGCGCAGGTCCGCGCTGACCGGCACGCATGACCACCTCCCACATCGACAGCTCACTGGCGCCGATCGACGGGGCGGCAAGCGTGCGCATCACGGCATTGGGGGTCTCATAACGAGGGGCGTCAGCGGCGGCGGTCAACATTGTGGGCTCCTTGATCGACAAGATGCTTGTCCATCTAGTAAAGCTGCTTGTCTATGCTGCTGTCAAGTGACCACGCCCCCTGGATCCGAACCCGGGTGGGTGCTCGGGGTCGAGCTGCTGCTCGCCTCGCGGGCGCTCTTCGACGAGTTGCACCGGCGCTTGGCGGCCGCCGGCCATGAGGGGTTGCGCCCGGCGCACGGCTTCCTGCTCCAGGCCGTCGGCGACGGTGGCGCGGGCGCATCCGAGGTCGCCGCGCGGCTCGGCGTGACCAAGCAGGCGGCCCGCCTGATGATCGAGGAGCTGCTCGCCGCCGGCTACGTCGAGCCGAGCGAGGCGCCCGGCGATGCGCGCCGCCGGCCCGTCCGACCGAGTGCCCGCGGCCGCGAGGTCCTGCGGCGATCGGAGGAGATCTTCGACGCGTTGCGCGACGAGCTTGCCGCGCAGGTCGGGCCCGAGACGCTCGCCTCCGGCCTGCGGCTGCTCGGCGCGATCGAGAACCGCTACGGGCCGGTCCCGCTGCGCCCGGTGTGGTGACCGGAGCCGCGACCGCCGGGGCAGAGCCTCGGCGATCGCGCGCCCCACCTCACATCTAGGTGACCTGGTACAGCGGTCCGTCGCCGCCCTCGGGCGTCGTCAGGCGCCCGCCCTTGGCGGTGATCGCGCCGCACTGCACGCAGTTCGTGTAGTTGACCGTCACGTCGACGAAGCCCTCCTCGGGCGCGTCGTCGGGGATCTCATACACGCCCGCGGGGCACATCCACTTCCACGTCTCCGCGACCTCGCGCGGGACGTTCTTCTGCACGCGGATGTGGTTCGGCGCGTCGTCGCGCGTCGCGTTGCCCGTGATGTAGACGCTCGACAGCTTGTCGAACGTGTACTTGCCGTCGGGCTTCGGATAGCGCTTGTAGG
>JAXDHL010000472.1:0-5513 GCA_034664525.1 Solirubrobacteraceae bacterium | reverse complement strand
GACGCCAAGACCGAGATCCCGACGCTGCAGAAGCACCTCGGGCTCGCCCAGGCCGCGCTCGACGCCGCGGGCGGAAGCCCGGCCAAGCGCTGACCCGTCAGCCCCAAAGACGCTGAGGAGCGCCCGCTGACCGCGGGCGCTCCTTCGCAGCTGCCCGGCTGCGACAATCGCGCGACATGCGACGGCGCACGCCTCGTCTGGTCGTAGCGGTGTATGCCGTCTTCGGCGCCTTCGCGGTGCACGCGCTGCGCTACGCCCTGGCTCCGGCACCCGGCGCCGGCGCCGGCCACGGGTACCTCGGTGCCCTGCCGCCGCTGCTGGCGGCGCTGCTGGCGATGGGGATGGCGCGCTTCGGGCTGGCGGTGCTCGCCCGCCGCCGCGGAGATGGGCAGGCGTTGCACTGGGGGCTGCGCTGGCTGGGTGGCGCGTGCGCGTTCGTCGCGTTGTTCGCGGCGCAGGAGAACGCGGAGGACCTCCTGACGTTCGGCCACGGGGCAGGGCCGTCCGCGTTGCTCGGTCACGGCGGCTGGACCGTGCTTCCGCTGGCGCTGCTGGCGGGTGGGGTGCTGGCACTGCTGCTGCGTGGCACCGAGCGGGCGATCGAGCGCGTGTCGCTGGCACTGGCCGCCGACGGGCCGCATGCGCCACGCTGGGCTTCGATCGAGCTCGTACTCGCGCGCCTGCGCACGCTCGCCACCCCCGTGGTGGCGGTGCTTGCGCGCCATCTCGCCGGGCGAGCGCCGCCGGCGATCTCCTGATCACCGAGCCCATGCCCGGCGCCGCGCCCCGCGACGCCGTCCCATCTCGACCAGGAGCACCCGATATATGCCTCGCAACCAGCGCCTCGCGCTGCTCGCCCTCGCGGCCGCCGTGGCCGTCGTCGCCGTCGTCGTCATCGGCACCGGCGGCTCGTCGTCCAAGACCAAGAGCGCCGGCCCGGCGACGATCGTCGTCCGGGGCGCCAAGCCCGTGGGCGGCGTGCGCTCGCTCACCTACAACAAAGGCCGCACGATCGATCTGACGATCAACAGCGACACCGCCGACGAGGTGCACTTCCACGGCTACGACTTCCACAAGGACGTCGCCCGCAACGGCAGCGTGCACTTCCGCTTCCCGGCCAACATCGACGGCAAGTTCATCGTCGAGCTCGAGAACCACAAGCAGACGCTGGCCGACGTCACCGTCGAGCCATGATCCGACGCCAGGTCGGACTGTGCGCCGGCGCGAGCGCCCTGGCGCTGCTCGCCTGTGCTGCCCTGCCGGACCTCGCGTCGGCGCACGGGCTCGTGGGCAAGCAGGACCTGCCGATCCCGAAGTGGCTGTTCGCGTGGGCGGCCGCGATCGTCCTCGTCGCCACCTTTGCCGGGCTGGCGACGCTGTGGCCGACCCCCCGCTTGCAGCAGCCCCGCGAGCGCGTCGTCGCCCGCGTGCCCAGATGGCTGGAGCCGCTTGCCGGGACTGTCGGGGTCGCGCTGTTCGTCGTGTGCGTCTACGCCGGGCTGGCCGGCGAGCAGGACATCCCGACCAGCAACCTGATGGTGACCGTCGTCTTCGTGATCTTCTGGGTCGGTCTGCCGTTTGCCTCGGTGCTGTTCGGCGACGTGTTCCGGGCCTTCAACCCGTGGCGGGCGATCGGCCGGCTCGTCGGCTGGATCGCGCACCGGGCGCTCGGCGAGCCGGCGGAGCCGCTTCCGTACCCCGCCCGGCTGGGGCGCTGGCCGGCCGTGCTCGGGATCCTCGCCTTCGCCTGGGTCGAGCTCGTCTACGGCAACAAGGACGACCCGTCGACGCTTGCCGTGCTCGCCCTGGTCTACGCCGCCATCCAGTTCGTCGGCATGGGCCTGTACGGCGTGCGCGCGTGGGAGCACAACGGTGACGCGTTCGCGGTCTACTTCGGCCTGTTCGCGCGGCTGTCGCCGCTGCACTGGTCGGACGGCGAGCTGCGGGTGCGGCGGCCGCTCGAGGGCGTCGTAGGACTCGACACGCCGCCGGGCACGGTCGCCCTGCTGGTGACGATGATCGGCACGACGTCGTTCGACGGGTTCTCCCAGGGTCAGGTGTGGACGAGCATCGAGCCGCGCCTGCAGTCCGCGTTCACGAGCCTCGGTCTCGGGCCCGAGGCAGCGATCGAGGCGGCGTTCACCGTCGGCCTGGTGGTCGCCGTGCTGCTGGTGGCCGCCCTCTATCGGCTCGGCGTGGAGGGGATGCACACGGTTCGGCCGAGTGACGACCCGAACGAGCTGGCGCGGCGGTTCGTGCACACGCTCGTGCCGATCGCGCTGGCCTACGTCGTCGCGCACTACTTCTCACTGCTCGTCTACCAGTCGCAGGCGCTCGACTACCTCGTCTCCGACCCTCTGGGGCACGGCTCGGACCTGTTCGGCACCGCAGGCTCCGGCATCAACTACGGCATCATCACCGCCACCGCCGTGTGGTACGTGCAGGTCGCCGCGCTGCTCGGCGGCCACGTCGGCGGGCTCGTGCTCGCCCACGATCGCGCCGTCGCCTTCTACCGCAGCCCGCAAGCGGCGACCCGCTCCCAATACTGGATGCTCGGCGTGATGGTGACCTTCACCAGCCTCGGCCTCTGGCTGCTCTCCAGCACCGGCCAATGAGCGCGGAGACGAAGGCCTGGCGTTCCGATGACCGCAGTGCGTCATGACTGATCTCGGCGGCACGCGGGCGCTGGTCACCGGTGGCACCGACGGCCTAGGTCGCGCGATGGCGCGGGCACTGGCCGAGGCCGGCGCGAGTGTCGTCCTGACGAGCCGCGACCGGACGCGCGCCGAGCGGGTCGCCGCCGAGCTCGAAGGCCACGCCGTGGGGATCGAGCTCGATGTCCGCGACGAGGCCGCGGTCGCGGCCGGCGTCGACGACGTCTTCGCCCGGCTCGGCGGCCTGGACCTGCTGGTCAACAACGCCGGCATCGGCATGCGCACCGTCAATCCCCGATTCATGACGGATCCGAAACCGTTCTGGGAGGTGCCGCCGGCCGGGTTTCGCGATGTGCTTGAGACCAAGGCGACCGGGTGCTTCCTGATGGCCCGGGAGGCGGTCCCGCGAATGCTGGACGCAGGCGGCGGCCAGGTGGTGACCATCTCGATGAACGAGCAGACGATGACCCGCAGGGGCTTCGTGCCGTATGGGCCGTCCGGCGCCGCGGTGGAGGCGCTGGGCAGGGTCATCGCCGCCGACCTTGCGGGCACGCCGGTGCGGGCCAACCTCCTGCTGCCGGGCGGCGCGACCGCCACGGGGATGATCCCCGAGGGGATGTCCGAACAGGCGCGCGGGGGGCTGCTCGATCCCGCCATCATGGGGCCGCCGATCGTCTGGCTGGCCTCGCCGCAGGCCGCGGGCGTGCATGACCAGCGGATCGTCGCCAGCCGCTTCGAGGAGTGGCTCGCGTCGCGCTAGCCGATCCGCAAGCCCCTGACCCGCGACGCTCAATCGGGTTGCTGAACGTCTCCCGCCGTGGTGCGTGGCGCACGTTCGTCCGCCGCCGCCGCGGAGCGCGGTCCCCGGAGGCCCCCCGGGCGCACCGCGATGCCGATGATCAGCAGCACGACGACGCCGATGTTCCATATCGCCCCGTCGTCGAAGACGTCGACGATCAGCAACGCCAGCGCCGCCGCGCTCGCCGCCCAGTACACCCAGGAGTACCGGAGCCCGTACGGGCCCAGCATTCCATGCCTGTCGACGCGGCCTTGCATGGAGCGACTATCCCGCGCGCGCCGATGGCAGTCAACGGGCTGTTCGCTCGATTCCGGCGGCGGTCATGGCTTGGTGGCCAGACGGCGCTGCGGACCTATTGGCTGGACTGTCATCTCCCAGGAGGTCGGTCAATGGCTCGCGTCGCCGTCATCTACTACTCGTCCACCGGGCACGTCCATCAGCTGGCGACCGCGCTCGCGGAGGGCGCCGAGGGAGCCGGCGCCGAAGTCCGCACGCGCATGGTGGCGGAGCTGGCGCCGCCCGCGGCGGTCCAGGCCAATCCTGCCTGGGCGCGGTTCCGCGCCGAGGTGGCCGCGGAGGTGCCGGAGGCGTCGATCGACGACCTGGAGTGGGCCGAGGGCTACGCGTTCGGCACCCCGACGCGCTTCGGCAACCCCAGCGCGCAGCTCAAGCAGTTCATCGACCAGGCCGGGCCGCTGTGGGCCAGGGGCGCCCTGGCCGACAAGGCCGCGACGTCGTTCACCTCCGCCATGAACGCCCACGGCGGGAGCGAGTCGACGATCCTGGCCCTCAACAACGTCTTCTACCACTGGGGCGCCGTGATCGTGAGCCCGGGCTTCACCGACGAGCGGCTGTTCGCGTCCGGCGGCAATCCTTACGGGACGACGTGGACCTCCGGCCCGGACGTCGGCGCCATCGACGAGGCGACGCGCACCGCGGCACGGATCCAGGGCGCGCGCCTCGCGGTCTTCGCGGACCGCGTGTGCGCGGGTCGCCACGATGGCGACGCGGTGCCGGCCGGCCAAGTGGAGGCCTACTCGGCACCCTGCTAGTGCCGGATTGACGGCGGCCGCACCAGCGCGGAGACTCGTCACTCGTGCTGGACCTCGAGCTGATCGCGGCGCTCCCCGCGCGCCTGGTCGCTGTCCTCGGCGCCGCGGGGACGGCTGCATGACCGGCCCGGCGCCCGCCTGGCCGAGCCTGCGCTCCCACCGGTCCTGGCTGGAGGGGGAGACGGCGCGGCTCATCGACTTCGCCCGCGGGTCGCGCGTCCCGGGCGGCTTCGGGTGGCTCGACAACCACGGCGTCCCGGAGGCCGGCCGGCCGCTGCAGCTCTGGATCACGACGCGGATGACGCACGTGTTCGCGCTCGGCGAGCTGCTGGGGCATCCGGGCTGCGGACCGCTCGTCGACCATGGACTCGAGGCGATCGGGGGAGCGTTCGAGGACCGAGCGAACGGGGGGTGGTACCCCGAGGTGTCCGACGGCGTGCCGGTGCGCACGGAGAAGGAGGCGTACGGGCACGCCTTCGTGCTGCTGGCCGCCGCGAGCGCCACGATGACCGGCCATGCGCACGCCCGCGAGCTGCTCGAACGCGCCGCCGCCGTGGTGGAGACGCACTTCTGGTCCGACGACGAAGGGGCGATGCGGGAGTCCTGGGACCGGACATGGAGCGAGCCGGAGCCCTATCGCGGCGCGAACGCCAACATGCACATGGTCGAGGCGCTCCTCGCCGCCGGCGACGCCACCGGGCGTCCCGTCTGGTACGAGCGCGCCCTCCGGATCGCCGAGCGGATCATCGGGCAGGTCGCCCGCAGCCGGGACTGGCGGATCGTCGAGCACTTCGATCCCGCCTGGCACCCGCTGCCGGACTACAACGCCGACGAGCCCCGGCATCCGTTCCGGCCGTTCGGCGTCACTCCCGGTCACGGGCTCGAATGGTCGCGCCTGCTCCTGCAGATCGCCGCCGCGTCGCCGGCGCCGCCGGCGTGGCTGCTCGAGGCGTCACGCGGGCTGTTCGCCCGTGCTGTGCAGGACGGGTGGCTCGAGCCGGGCGGATT
>JAXDHL010000471.1:0-11110 GCA_034664525.1 Solirubrobacteraceae bacterium | reverse complement strand
CACACCCCGGTCCCGGCGGGCAACGACACGTACCGCTACGACCAGGTCGTGCACGTCTTCCGGCGCTACGCCGAGCAGGCGGGCATCGCCATCCACGACGTCGTCCGCCGCGGGCGCACGCACCCCGACGACGACTCCGAGCCGTTCGGCGTCACCCAGTTCGCGCTGCGCAACAGCCGCGCCGCCAACGCCGTGTCACGCCGCCACGCCGAGGTGGCCCGCGAGATGTGGCACAGCCTCTGGCCGGACCGGTCGGTCGACGACGTCCCGATCACCTACGTGACCAACGGAGTGCACGTCCCGTCGTGGCTCGGCACCCCGATGCGCCGGCTGCTCGACGAGCACCTGCCGCCCGACTGGTCCCACCAGGCCGACGAGCCCGCCACCTGGGAGGGCCTCGACGACGCGTCCGACCAGGAGCTGTGGGCCGTGCGCAACGAGCAGCGCGCCCGGCTCGTCGAGTTCGTGCGCGACCGCTCGGCCCTGGACCGCCTCGGCCGCGGCGACGGCCGTCACCTCGTGGAGGCGGCGATGCGCACATTCGACCCGGAGGTGCTGACGCTCGGCTTCGCCCGCCGCGTGGCCACCTACAAGCGGCTGAACCTCCTGTTCCACGATCCGGACCGCGCCGTCGCCCTGCTGACGGGCGACCGGCCGGTGCAGCTGTTGATCTCCGGCAAGGCGCACCCGAAGGACGACGAGGGCAAGAAGCTGGTCCAGAACCTGTTCGCGCTCAAGGACCGCCCGGGTGCGGTGGAGCGCGTCGTGTTCCTCGAGGATTACGACCTCGGCACCGCCGCCCGGCTCGTGCGCGGCTGCGACGTCTGGGTCAACGTGCCGCGCCCGCCGCTCGAGGCGTCGGGCACCTCGGGCATGAAGTCGGTGCTCAACGGCGGCCTGCAGCTGTCCGTGCTCGACGGCTGGTGGGCCGAGGCCTACGACGGGACCAACGGCTGGGCGCTGTCGGGCGACGTCGACCACGACCACGGCCGCCAGGACCACATGCACGCGATGGAGCTCTACCGGCTGCTGGAGCAGGAGGTCGTGCCGGCCTTCTACGGGCGCGGCGACGACGGGCTTCCGCACGCGTGGCTCGACCGCGTGCGGGCGTCGATGAAGACCAATGCGCCGGCGTTCTCCGCCAGCCGGATGCTGCACGACTACGAGGCCAAGCTCTACGGCGCTCGCGTTTAGGCCCCGCCGCGGCGGCTGACAGGCCCGGGTTTGTCGGGCGCGCACCCGGGGGTACCCGGCTTCCTCGGTGGAGCGGTCGTGCGCGTGGAACATTCGTCGTGCGGTCGTCCGCGCCCTGAGGATCCACGGGCGAAGCGACGAATAGGCGGACGTGTCCGCTTCCCGGCGTCGCCGGCGATGGCTCGTGGTCTCCGTCGCGCTCCCCGCGTGGCTTGCCGGCGCCATCTCGCCCCAGACCACGTTCTCGAACGGCGACGCCCGCCGTCACGATGTCGCCCGGATGGCCGCATCGCACGCACCGCTGGTCTTCGGGGTCTATCCCGGCGGCGCCGCCGGGACCCTCGGGCCTGCCGGCCAGAGCCGGCCCGAGGTGCCTGAGGCGCGCAGCCAGGCGCTCCGGCAGCTGCGCGGCGGCAGCACCCGGCCGTTCGTGCTCCATCTCTACGAGTCCTACACCCAGGCGTCCGACGCCGCCGCGCTGCCCGCCTGGCTGGCCGGGGAGATCGCCGGCTACACGGCCGACGGCTTCCGCATCGAGCTGGTCCTGGCCTATCGCCCGGCCGACCCCTCCGGCGACGTCGCCGGGTTCACCGAGTTCGTGCGCGCACGGGTGCGCCAGCTGGCGCCCAACCACCGCGTCACCCACATCCAGGTGACGAACGAGGCCAACGTCGCAGGGGCGCCGAACGCGGCCGACGGCGCCTACCCGGGCGCCCGTGACGCGCTCGTGCGCGGGGTGGTCGCCGCGAAGGACGAGGCCCGGCGCCACGGCCGCGCAGGGCTGCGGATCGGCTTCAACTGGGCCTACCAGCGTGGCGCGTCGGAGGCCGCGTTCTTCACCTCGCTGGGCGCGGCCGGCGGGAAGCAGTTCGCGGACGCGGTCGACTGGGTCGGCGTGGACGCCTACCCGGGGACGTGGGGCCCGGCGCTGCCGGCCGGCGACCTGGCCGCCGCGGTCCGCTCCGCGACCCTCGACGCGATGCGGACGCTCCGCCGGACGCTGCTGCCGCGCGCGGGGCTGTCGCGGGCGCGCCTGCACTTCTCCGAGAGCGGCTACCCGACCGGCGCCGGCCGCAGCGAGGCCACGCAGCGGACGGTCCTGCGTGCCGCGGTGCGGGCCGTCGCCGCGGCTCGCGGCACCTACCACGTCACCGACTACCGCTGGTTCGACCTGCGGGACGCCGACACGGCGGACGCCAGCTTCGAGAGCCACTACGGGCTCACGCGCGACGACTACAGCCCCAAGCCGGCGTTCTTCACGTACCGTGACCTGATCGCTCGACTCGGCTGAGACCGGTCGCGAACGCGCGCTCGGCGGCGGGTGAGCTCTCGATCCGCCAGTCGGCCTCCTTGCGGATGTTGAACCACACGATCGAGCGGATGTAGGGACGGCGGTCGATCGCCCGGAACATCTGGGCGATCCACGTGGACTTGTCGCCGCCGCCCTGCGCGGCCGCGACCTCCGCGAGCGAGACCGGCTTGCCGGGGGCGAGCGCATGCACGTAGTCCAGCGACGGGCCGAACGTCGTCGCGAACGACCGCCAGCGGCCACCGAACACCCGCTTGCCCGCGACGAAGCCCGACAGGCCGATGACGTCGACGTAATGCGTCCCCGGGTATTGCTCGGCCCGGACGTCGCCGGCGACCGGCGACCACACCCAGCGGACGTTGGATGCGCCGGCCCGGACGAAGATGGCGTGCACGTGGCGCCACGCGCGGACGAATTGCCCCGGGTGATTGCCGTTGATCGACTCCGACCAGGGGTACCAGCGGCCGTTCATCTCCTGCGCGAACCGCAGCAGCACCGGCCCCCGGTAGGCGGCGATCTCGCGCGCCCAGCGCTCGATGTAGCGGTCGTGCGCGCCGCTGATCGTGCGGCGCAGCGTGAACCGCGGCTGCGCCGCCCCGAGCGGACGGGTCGAGTCCCACGGCTCCCAGGAGATCTCGGGCACGCTGTGGCGCGCCGCGATCGCGGCCGCCTGCCGCGGGTCGAAGTTGGCGACGTGGGCCCAGTCCGCGAACCACATCACGATGTCGGCGTGCCGGCGGGCGTCCTGCTCGAAGGCGTCGACCTGCCGCAGGTCGCCGGGCTGCCAGCGGCGGGCGCTGTCGGCGGCCAGCGCCGGCGTCGTGACGCCCAGATCGAGGCGTTGCGGCACCGCGGTGGGCGGCAGCGGCCACGGCGGCGGGGTGGTCGCGCTCCACGGCTGCGCCACCTGGAGCGCCACCAGGCCGGCGATCGCCAGCAGCAACGCGCACGACAGCGCGACGCCGGCCCGCGGGCGAGCGCTCACCACCGCAGGCCCGCGCCCATCAGCCGCCAGCTGAGGACGAGCGAGATGCCGGCGACGGCGAGGATGGCCGCGATGCCGCAGAGCACCCAGGCTCGCAGTCGCAGCGCGGCGACCAGCCGGCCAGTCGACCGGCGCAGGTCGCGCAGCTCGAGCGACAGCGCCGTGACGAGCAGCGTCAGCAGCATGAGCGTGTTCAGGACGACGAGCACCAGGTAGCCGTGGGTGCCCCCGGCGGGCGTCTCGACGTCGGACAGGTCGGCGGCGCAGAGGCCGACCGCGGCCAGCAGCGCGTATAGCCCGTACAGGCGGCGGCCCGGCGCCGGCTTGTCGGCGCGCTTGCCCTTCGGGGTGATCATGTAGGGCCGCTTGATGCCCAGCAGCACGTTGGCGACCGCCCACAGGACGACCGGCCAGCGCGCCACCTCCAGCACCACGCCGCGCCAGCTCAACCCGATCCCCGCCGGCTGGAACCAGCGCCGGGTCCACCACCACATCAGCGACGAGGTCAGGACGACGGCGAGGTTGTAGACCAGGAACACCCACAGCGAGACGTTCGCGATCGGACGGTCGCTGAGCAGTGCCACGATCGGGAGCGCCCACAGCGTCGCCAGCGACAGCGACCAGAGCAGGTACCAGGTCTGCGCCATCAGGAACTGCAACGCCTGGGCCGGCGTGTAGCGGCGCACCAGCCGTGGCGTATGACGCAGGAAGATCTGCACCATCGAGTACGCCCAGGCGAACTGCTGGCCGAGGTAGGTCCCGAAGTCCGCGGGTCCGTCTCCGCGGGCGATGACCTCCGGCACGTACACGCCCGTGTAGCCGGCGGCGGCGAGCACGACCGTGTCCAGATGGTCCTCGGCGCGGGTCGGCTGGAACCCGCCGATCTCGCGGATCGCGGCCATGCGGTAGCTGGTGTGCGACCCGATGATGAACGGCGTGTGGCTGTGGCCGTAGAAACCCATCTGCAACGGACCGTGGAAGAGCAGGTCCTGCTCGGCGAGCCCGCGCGCGGTCCAGTGGTCGAGGTCGGCGTACACGCTGGGCGCCTGGACCCACGCCACGCGCGGATCGTCGAAATACCCCAGCGTCCGCTCCAGGTACTCGCGGCGCGGCCGGTGGTCGATGTCGAGCTGGACGAAGACCTCGTAGTCGATCCCGGCAGCCGCGATGTGGTCCAGCCACGCGTTGACGTTCCCGGCCTTCGTCTTGCCCTGGAAGGGCGGGACGGGCTGGTTGTAGCGCGCCACGCCGCTGCGGGTGAAGTACCGCACCCCGAGGCCGCGGGCCAGCGCCTCAACCTGCTCGTCGGCGCCCTCGTCGAGCACCCAGGAGTCGTGCGGGTAGGACACCAGGGTGAGCGCGAGCAGCTGTCGCGAGATGACCTCGAACGTCTCGTGCGACGGCACGCACAGGGTGACCAGCGCGACGCGCCGGCCGGGCGCCGGCGCGACGTGGACCGGGCGCCGCATCCGTCCCACGAAGAGCCAGAACAGGCTCGGCAGCACGGTGGTCAGATAGGCGAGGGCGACGGTCGCGGGCACGTACAAGCCGGGCGCGCCATGGTGCGCCGGCACCAGCCACCACCTCCAGAAGCTCACCACGACGAACAGCCAGAGCGCGCCCAGCGCCAGGTGCTGCGCGCGCTGGACGCCCGAGAGCACCCGCTCGTCGCGGACGTTCCACACCGCCGAGCCGCCCTCGGCACGGGCGGGGCTCGGCGGGGGTGCGGCCATCGACACAGGATCGAGCCCAATCACCCGGAACGGCACTGTCCCTTTTGGCGCGGCGCGACGCCCCCGGGGGCCAGCAGTCTCCGGCAACCCGAGCGCCGTGAGCCAAAAAACCGGGCCGGGAGGACGGGCGCGCCAGTGCCCGCGGCCAGTGCCCGGAAGTGCGGCCGCGGCAAGCATGTGTACAGCCCCCGATTCGAAGGAACGCCCACCACATGCTGCCGCTCCGAAGGCCCATCATCGCGGTGCTCGCCACCGCCGCCGTGCTTGCCGCCGGCGCGCCCGCAGCGAGCGCGAGCACCGTGCGGCTCCTGACGTCCGCCGACGGGGCGTGCTCGGCCGGCTCCACCGACGGCCAGGGCGCCAACGGCGGCATTCAGGTCCAGTCGTGCGGTCTCAGCTTCACCGGCCCGATGACCCAGGTCTCCACCGTGACGAGCCCCCCGATCACCAGCGGGTCGTTCGTCGGCAGCTCGATCGTGGCCGGTGGCAACGTCGCCATCGGCGCCTGAAGCCGCTCTTACGGCCCGAGAATCGGAGCGACGAGCCGCCGCGCCACCGCGCGTGCCGACGCGTCGTCGCCGATCGGCAGCACGGTGTCCTCGATCAGCACGAAGCTGACCGCCAGCCGCACGAGCAACTCCGCCGCGGCGTCGACCTCGGCGTCCTCGGCCAGCACGCCCGCCCGCTGGGCCTGGCGCAGCCGCTCCGCCAGGTAGGCGCGGCAGACGCCGAACAGGGCGGAGCCGTCGTCACGCAGCGACGCGACGACGGTGTCCGGCTCGATCCGGGCCAGCCGGTTGAGCAGCGGATGCTCGCGCGCGAGCCGGATCGCGGTGGCGAAGCCGGCCGCGACCTGGTCGGCGATCGGATCCTGTGGACGCGAGGCGGCGTCCATCCGCCGCAGGAACGCCGCCGCCTCGCGCGCGGTCAGCGCCTGCACGAGCCGCTGGCGCTCGCCGAAGCGCCGGTAGACCGTCATCCGGCCGACGCCGGCGCGGCGGGCGACGTCGTCCATCGTGAGGTTGCGCAGGCCGGACTCGGCGGCGAGCGCCAGCGCCGCGTCGAGGATCCGCTCGCTCGTGGCGTCGTCGGGCGGCGGGGCGGGCTCGGCCAGCGCGTCGAGGACGCTCATCAGACGGCGATGCCGGTGGCGCGGATCGCGTCGCGCCGCCAGTCGAGGTAGGTCGGCCCGAACGCCCTCAGCCGGCGCGGCAGCACCGGCCCGCTGGCGCGCGAGGCGGCGGCGATCGCATTGAACTGGACGGCGTCGGAGCGCGTCCACGGCAGCCCGAAGCGCGCCCGCAGCTTCGGTCCGAGCATCCCGGAGGTGACGATCAGGCCGCCGCGCGCGGCCGGCACGCGCAGGACCTTCCAGGCGCCCTCCGGCAGCAGCGGGACGTCCGGACGGGCCGGCTTCACCAGCGTCTCGAGCACGCCGTGGACGGTCTCGTTGTCGACCAGGACGTCGTCGACCATCGCGTCGAAGTAGCGGTTGAACGCGCCGAGGCCGGCCGGCAGGTCGCGCTCGCGCACGCCGATCAGGCGGCCGACGCGGCGCCAGTCGGCGTAGAAGCGCTCCCGCTCCCAGGCCGACGGGCGGACCCCGAACAGCTCGTGCGAGCGCAGGATGGAGTGCGCGAGCGTGGCGTGGACCCAGGCGAACGCCTCGGGCTCCAGCGCGTGGTAGCGCTCCCCGTCCGGCCGCACGCCCTTGATGCGCTTGTGCATCTCGCGCGTGCGGCGGCCGATCTCCGCCGCGGCCTCGGGGCCGCCGAAGATCGTCAGGTTCACGTAGTCGAGCGTCCGCCACAGCCGGCCCCACGGGTCGTTGCGGTAGTCCGAGTGCTGGGCGACGCCCGCGCCCACGACCGGGTGGGCGACCTGCAGCAGCAGCGCGTAGCCGGCGCCGGCGAGCAGCCGCCCGTCGCCCGCGATCCGCCAGGTGACCGAGCCGGGCCGCGGGACGAGGTCGGCGACGTCCTCGGGGGCGGGCAGGATCGCTGTCGCGGCCATGTGGTACGCAGGATACAGATCGCGTACCATCCGGTCCATGGCCGCCGCCGAGCCGCTCACCGACGCCGCGATGCCGCCCCGCGACCGCGGGCTGTTCGGCCCCGCCTCGGTGACCTGGCGCGTCCACGGCTCCCCCACCGTGGCGCTCGTCGGGGGCCTGCGAGCGCTGCTCGTGCAGTCGCTGCACCCGCTGGCGATGGCCGGCGTCGCGCAGCATTCCGACTACCGCGCGCGCCCGCTGGACCGGCTCCGGCGGACGGCCGAGTTCGTGGCCACGACGACGTTCGGCGACACCGCCCAGGCGGCACGCGCCGCGCGCCGGGTGCGCGCCGTGCACCGCCGCGTGCGCGGGGTCGACCCCGTGACCGGCGCCGCCTACTCGGCCGACGACCCGGAGACCCAGGTCTGGATCCACACCGTCGAGATCCACTCGTTCCTGGCAGCGCACCGCGTCTACGGCGGCGACCGGCTGACCGCCGCCGAGGAGGACCGCTACTTCGCCGAGAACGTCGCCGTCGCCGAGCTGCTGGGCACGCCGGGCGACCGGGTGCCGGCCACCGTCGAGGAGGTGCGCGCCTACTTCGCCGCCGTGCGGCCGCGCCTGTGCGTCTCCGACGCCGCCCGCGACGCGATCTCGTTCGTGGTCGCGCCGCCGCTGAACGCGCAGCTCGCGCCCTACTGGCCGGCGCTGCGGGTGCTCGGCCGCGCGGCCGTCGCGCTCGTGCCGTCCGACCTGCGCCGGCTGGCCGGGATCGACGGCTCGGCCGCGGTCGACACGATCGCCTACCTGCAGGTGCACGCGATGGCGCGGCTGCTCACGCTGCCGGGCGCGCGCGACCTGCTCGGCCACGCGCTCGGAGCGCGCACCCGCGAGGTCGCGCTCGCGGCCCGACGCGATTCCAACCCGTGACCCGGCGCAACCCGACTAGGGTCGCGCGATGGGCTCGCGCGCGCCCCTGATCGCCCTCGCCGTTCTCGCATCGACTGGATTCGCGGCCGCGGCGCCGGCCGGCGCGGCCCGCCAGAGCCCGGGTGCGCCCGCCACCCCAAAGCCGTACCTCGATGTCCGCGACGGCCAGGCCCGCGCCGCCGCCCCGAGCGTCGCCACCCGGCGGGCCCGCAGCCGCCTGCGCGCGGGCGGCGCGGTGGTCGACGTCGACGCGCGCACGGGCACGCCGCGCCTGCTGGCCGGCACCGTCGCCCCGCTGAGCGCGCCGGCCGCCGGGCCGCCGGTCGACGTCGCCGACGCGTTCGTCAGCCGCCACCTGCCCGCGCTCGGCCTCGACCGCGGCGACCTCGGCTCGCTGCGGCTCAGCGGTCGCAAGGCGATCCCGGGCGGCGCGACCCAGGTCACCTACCGCCAGTACGCCGACGGCATCCCCGCGCTGGACTCAGGGCTCGAGGTCACGCTCGACGAGGCGGGCCGCGCGATCGCCGTCACCGGCGCGCCACAGCCCGGGCTTGCGCTCGCCACCACGACGCCCGCGCTGAGCGCCACCCGCGCGATGCGCGCGCTGATGGACGACGTCGGCGCGCACCACGCCCTCGCGGTCGCCTCCGGCCCGTCCGGCCCCACCCGCGCGACGACGTTCGACTCCGGCGAGGCCGCCGCGCTGGTCGCCTTCGGCGAGGGCACGGGGGCCCGGCTGGCGTGGCAGCTCGATCTGCGCGCCGGCCCGGGTGAGCACTACACGGCGGTGGTCGACGCCGCCGGCGGCAAGGTGCTGCAGCGCGCGAACCGGGTCAAGTTCGCCGGCAACGACGCCTCCGTCTTCGAGCAGTACCCGGGCGCGGCGAACGGTGGTACGACCCACACCGTCGACCTGACGCCCTATCTCAACCCCGGCGCGACCGACCTGTCGGGGCCGTACGCGCACGCCTGGTCGGACACCAACGACAACGACTTCGCGCATTTCACCACCAGCGGCCACATCGTCTCGCTCGACGCGCCGGATGCGAACGAGGCGGTGCCGCGCACCGGCGGCGGCGACTTCGTCTACGCGTTCAGCCCGTTCAGCCAGGCGGCCGGCGCGTGCGACAACGGCCACGTCTGTTCGTGGGACTTCGGCGATCGCCCGAGCTGGACGGGCAACCGGGCGCAGAACGCCGTCCAGGCCTTCTACTACGTCAACCGCTACCGCGACCACCTCGCGGCGCCGCCGATCTCGTTCTCGAGCGCCGACGGCGACTTCCGGGGCGCCGACCGCGTGCTGGTCAACGCCGACGACGGCGCAGCGACGGACACCAGCGGTCCGGGGTCCGGCGGCCCGGACGCCAATCACCTCGACAACGCCTACATGGACACGCCGCCGGACGGGACGAGCCCGACGATGGCGATGTTCCTCTTCTACGCCGGCTCCAGCAGCCCGTTCCGCGACGTCAACGGCGGCGACGACGCCGCGATCGTCTACCACGAGTTCACGCACGGCCTGAGCAACCGGCTGATCACCAACGCCTCTGGCGAGGGCGCGCTCAACGGCGTCCAGCCGGGCGCCCTGGGCGAGGCGTGGAGCGACTGGTACGCCAAGGACTTCCTGGTCGACCAGTTCCCGGCTGATGACACCACGGCGCCGGGCGAGGTCGACATCGGCGAGTACGTCGACAGCGTGCCGCACAGCATCCGGACCCAGGCGCTCGATTGCCCGGTCGGCGCCGCATCCACGGCGTGCCCCGGCGGCTTCGCTAGTGGCTCCGGCGGCTTCACCTACGGCGACCTCGGCCGCATCTGCATCTGCGGGCTCGAGGTGCACGCCGACGGCGAGATCTGGGGCGAGACCTTGTGGGACCTGCGCAGCCTGGTCGGCTCCGGCGTGGCCGAGGCGGTCATCACGCAGGGCATGCGCCTGACCCCCGCCCAGCCGACCTTCCTGCAGGCGCGCGACGCGATCCTCGCCGCCGACCTGCAGCTGTACCCGGACGGCGACCACAGCGGCCAGCTCTGGCAGGCGTTCGGCCGCCGCGGGATGGGCTGGAACGCCACGAGCCCGTCGGCGTCGACGGCCGCGGAGGGCTTCAAGACCCCGCCGGCCGCCACGCTGACCGCGGCGCCCAGCCCCGCCGTCACCGGCCGGCCGGCGACGCTCGACGCCTCCGGGTCCACCGACGCCGACGGCTCGGTCACGACCTACGACTTCGACCTCGACGGCGACGGGACCAACGAGATCACCGGGACCACGGTCGCCCGGCAGAGCTTCACCTACGCGACGGCGGGCGTGGTGCATCCGCGGGTCACCGTGCACGACGACGAGGGCCGGATCGACACCGCCGCGATCGCGCTCCCGGTCGTCGCGCCGCCGGCCGCGGCCGCGTCCCCAGCGCCCACGGGGTCCGCCACCCGGCCGGCCGGCAGGGGCCCGCGGGTCAGCATCACCAGGACCGGCACGAAGGCCCGCGCCCGGTTCACCGTCACCTGCGACGCGGCCTGCACGGGCACGGCGTCGATCACGATTCCCGCGAAGGCCGCAAAGCGGCTCGGGCTGGGCAGGAAGCGCACGGTCGCCAGGGCGACGTTCAGCCTCGCCGCCGGCACGCACGCGCTGAGCGTCCGCATCTCGGGCACGGTGCGCAAGGCGATGCAGCGCAAGCACGTCAAGCGCGTCGCCACGCGCGTGACCGTGCGCGTCAAGGACGTCTTCGGCCGGACCGCCAAGCCCAGCCGGGCGGTGACGCTCCGCGGGTAGGGTCGCTAGCGTCGGCGGCCATGCCCGTGTCGGTCCAGCTCGGCCTGCTCGCAGGCCTCTGCTGCGCGTTCGTGCAGATCATCGGCTTCCTGTTCAAGCAGCGCGGGGCGGCGACGGCCCCGCCCGTGCAGTGGCGCCGGCCGCTCGCCTCGACGGCGGCGCTGTTCTCCAACCGCTGGTGGACGCTCGGGATCCT
>JAXDHL010000470.1:0-18495 GCA_034664525.1 Solirubrobacteraceae bacterium | reverse complement strand
GTGCTCGTCGTGCTCGTGCTCTCGCGCGACACCGAGAGGCCGCGCGGGCGACGGCCCGCACCGACGCCGGCGGCTCCGGTGCGGACGCCGGCGGCCACGCCGACGACGCCACAGCCGCCCGCCGCGCGCGTCATCACGTTCGGCGCGGTCAAGGTTGAGCTGCCCCGCGGCTGGCAGGCCCGTGGCGCCGGGCCGCGCCGGCTCGTGCTCGCGGGGCCGGGCGCCGCCCGTGTCACCGTGTCCGCAGCGCCGCTCCGCGGCCGCACGCTGCACCAGCTCGGGCTTGACACGCGGGCCGCGCTGACGCCCGCCCACCGGGTGCCGCTGCGGCGCGTAAGCCAGGGCGGCCGGCCCGCGCTGCGGGTGACCGCGCACGGCCGCGAGGTGACCGCGCTCGTGCTCGGCCCGCAGGTCTGGCTGATCGACCGCCACCTCGGCCGCGGCGGCCGGGGGGTCGCGCGCTCAGTCCGGATCGGCTGACGGGCGGCGCACCCGGATCACCGGCACCGGGTCGGCGATGCCCTTCAGGCGCTTGACGCCGGCCTCGTGCAGGACGAAGCGGTCCGCCGCGCCGTCGCGGAGCGCGTCGCGGACCTCACTGGTGATCAGCACCGACTCGGGCCGCGCGCGCTGGGTCACGCGGGCGGCGAGATTGACCGTCGGCCCGAACCAGTCGCCGAGGCGCGGCACCGCACGACCGAAGGCGACGCCGGCGCGCAGCGGCGGGAACCCCTCGGCGCCGGAGGCGGCCTCCACGAGCCTGAGCATCGCGTCGACCAGCTCGGCCGCGTCCGGCGAGACGACCATCACGGCGTCGCCGATCGTCTTCACCACCCGCGCCGGCCGGCGCACGTGCTCGGTGGCGAGGTCGTCCAGGCGCTCGGCGATGTCGGACAGCTGCGCCTCGGGCACCTCCTGCCCCAGCTGCGTGAAGCCGACGATGTCGGCGAACGCCACCGCGACCTCGGCCGAGTCGGCGAGGACGCCGGAGCTGCGCTCGGCGGCCCCGAGCGCGTCGTTGCGGGCGTGGTCGCGCAACTGATGGCGCATCAGGTAGTCGAGGTCGGCGGCGACCAGCGGCATCAGCGCCCGCGTCATCTCCGCGTAGCGCTCCCCGAGCTCGCGTTCGCTGTCGCCGGGGCGCAGGTAGGCCTCGGCGAACAGGCGCCGCAACGGCTCGGCGGTGCGCGCCATCGCGCCCGACATGACGTGCATGACGGACCGCCCGGCCTCGAGCGGCACGCCCGCGTCGAGGTAGGCCCGCAGGCGGTTGGCGGCCTCCACGTCCTCCTCCCCGAACGAGCGCACGTTCGCGTCCTCGGGGACCGAGACGCCCATCGAGCGCAGGCGGGTCTCGACGACCTCGCGTGGCAGGCGGGCGTGCTCGGCCACCTCGGCCAGCGTGTAGGACGGTGCCGACAGCAGCGCGCGCTCGATCGGCAGCAGCACCAGCCGGTCGCCGTCGACGGCGGCCCGCAGCTCGTCCACGGAGGCGCCGTCGCCGTGCAGCGCGTCCAGCAGCTCGCGCCGGCCGTCGCGCGCGTCGCCGTCCAGCCCGTCGAGCAGTCCCTCCGCGTCCCAGTCCATGTCGGCGTGGACCGTACAGGCGGCGGGTATCCGACCGGTGTGACCCCAGAGGATCCCAAGACCGAGGAGCTCAAGGTCGAGCAGGTCCGCAAGGAGCTGCACGAGCGCGAGAACGCCGACGAGGCCCCGACCGAGGCCGGGGAGCGGACCGCCACCCGCCGCGCCGACAAGGCCGCCTACCTCAAGCGCAAGCTCGATGAGCAGCAGGCCGCCGACGCGGACGACGAGTAGCATCTGAGCGGCAAATCCAGGGGGGCTGGGGAGTGCGCCCGGCTGAGATAGGTCCGCGCTGGACCTGACCCTTCGAACCTGTGGGGTAATGCCCGCGGAGGGAGTACGACGTGACGGCGGTGCAGACCCGCCACGGAGCATCGACAGGAGCAGGCGGCGTGCAGGTCGGCGCCGTGCGGAAGGCCTTCGGCGGCGTCGTCGCCCTCGACGGCGTGACCCTCGACGTCGCGCCCGGGGAGACCGTCGCGGTCGTCGGCCCGAGCGGCTGCGGCAAGTCGACCCTGCTCGAGCTCGTCTGCGGGCTCCAGCGTCCCGACGCGGGGACCGTCGACGCGGCGCCGGCCGCGCTGATGCCCCAGCGGGACGCGCTGCTGCCGTGGCTGAGCGCGATCGACAACGCCGGGCTGGCGCTGCGGGTCGCCGGCCGGACGCGCGAGGACGCCCGCGCCGCCGCGCGCCCGTACTTCGGAGCCTTCGGGCTCGACGGCTTCGAGGCCGCCCGCCCCGCCGAGCTGTCGGGCGGGATGCGCCAGCGTGTCGCATTCGTGCGCACGCTGCTGGCCGGCACGCCCGTCCTGTGCCTCGACGAGCCGTTCGGCGCGCTCGACGCCCTGACGCGGGTGCAGCTGCAGGGCTGGCTCGCCGACGCGCTGGAGCGCGAGCCCCGCACGGTCCTGCTCGTCACCCACGACGTCGAGGAGGCCGTCGTGCTGGCGGACCGCGTCGTCCTGCTGAGCGCGCGGCCGGGGCACGTCGTCGAGGCGCTCGAGGTCGCCCTCCCCCGCCCGCGCCGGCGCACCGACCCCGAGGTCGTCGACCTCGTCGCGCGTGCCCTGCGCACGCTGGGGGTGGACGCCTAGATGGCCGCGCTGGCCGTCGTCGTCGTGCTGCTCGCGGTGTGGGAGGCCGTCGTGCGGACCGGGCTGGTGGACAGCCTGATCCTGCCCGCGCCGACCGCGGTCGCCGAGGCGCTCGTGCGCGACTTCCACCTGCTCGGCCCGGACCTGTGGACGACGACCGTCGAGGCCGTCGTGGGCCTGGCCGCCGCCGCGGTCTTCGGCGCCGCGGTCGCGATCGCGATGCACCTGTGGCCGGCGGCCCGGCGCGCGCTGCACCCGCTCGTGGTCGGCTCGCAGGCCCTCCCGATCCCGGTCCTGGCCGCCCCGCTGGTGCTGCTGCTCGGCTTCGGGCTGGCGCCGAAGGTCGTGATCATCGCGCTCGTCTGCTTCTTCCCGGTGACCGTCAACCTCTACGACGGCCTGCGCTCCGTGGACGCCGACCAGCGCAAGCTGCTGCGCTCGCTGCACGCCTCGCGCGTGCAGACGCTGCGGCTGCTCGAGCTCCCGTCGGCGCTCCCGCAGGCGTTCACCGGCCTGCGCATCGGCGCCGCCGTGTCGGTCATCGGCGCCGTGTTCGCCGAGTGGAGCGGCTCGGAGAGCGGCCTCGGCCACTCCGTGCTGATCTCCTCAGGCCAGCTCGAGCCCGAGCGCACGTTCGCCGCCACCGTCCTGCTGTTCGCCCTCGCCATCGCGTTCTACGGGGCCTTCGCCCTCGCCGAGCGACGCTGGCTCACCTGGGCGCCCCGAACCGATCCCGGAGGACCATGATCCGCCCCGTCCTGCTCGCCCTCGCCGCCGCGCTGTCGCTCGCCGCCGCCTTCGCCCTCGCCGGCTGCGGCGAGAAGACGGAGCCGTCGGCCGGCGGCGCCCGCAAGCTCGAGCCGTTCACGCTCGTGCTCGACTACGTCCCCAACGCCGACCACGCGGGCATCTACACCGCGCAGGCCGACGGCGAGTTCGCGCGCGCGGGCCTGCAGGTCAAGATCGTCACGCCGCCGGACCCGTCGGCGCCGCTGAAGCTCCTGCAGGCCGGCCGCGCCGACCTGGCGATCTCCTACGAGCCCGAACTGCTGCTGGCGCGCGACAAGGGGACCAGGCTGCTGTCGGTCGGCGCGCTGGTGCAGACGCCGCTGACCACGCTGATGTCGATCGGCGGCTCCGGCGTGAAGACGGCCGACGACCTGCGCGGCAAGACCGTCGGCACGGCCGGGATCCCGTACCAGACCGCCTACCTGAAGACGATCCTCGCCAAGGCGGGCGTGCCGGACTCGAGCGTCAAGCGCGTCGACGTCGGCTTCAACCTCGTCCCGGCGATGATCTCCAAGCGCGTCGACGCGACGCTCGGCGCCTTCTGGAACGTCGAGGGCGTCGACCTCGCGGCGCGCGGCAAGAAGCCGACGATCCTGCGGATGGAGAAGCTCGGGGTCCCGACCTACGACGAGCTCGTGCTCGTTGCCCGGCGCAACTCGCTGCACCAGGCCGAGTCGTCGAAGATCCGGCGCTTCCTGCAGGCGCTCTCACGCGGGACCGCGAAGGCCGTCGCCGACCCGCAGGCGGCCGCGACCGCGCTCGTGACGGCCAACCCCGACCTCGACGCGCGCCGCCAGCTCGCCCAGATCAGGGCGACCGGCCCGGTCTTCGAGCCGCAGGGCAAGGACCAGCCGTACGGCTTCCAGGACCAGGCTGCGTGGCACCGCTACGGGCAGTGGATGTACGCCAACCACCTGCTCGACGCCGATCCGGCGGCCGAGGACGCGCTGACCAACGAATTCCTGCCCGGCCAGGGCGTCGCCTCCAACACCGCCCAGCCCTAGCGTCCCGACGCTAGGCCGGGAGCCAGCCGCGGGCGGCCGACAGGCGCAGGTACTCCCCGGCCAGGCCCTTGAACGCCCCGTAGCGCTCGAAGAAGCCGCGGACCTCCTCGACGTCCGCGCGCGCCTTCGGGTGCCCGGTGGTGATCCGCCCGACGAGCTTGATGTAGCCCAGATCGCCCGCCGCGACCTGGTCGTCGCGGCCCTGGCCCATCAGCCCGAGCATCTCGGTCGTCCACGGGCCGATCCCGGGGATCGCCCGCAGGCGCCGCCAGCCGCGCTCGTGGTCGGGATCGGCGAGGTCCACCCGGCCGCGGGCGACCTCGATCGCCGCCCGGCGCAGGGTGCTGGCCCGGTGCTGCGGGAGGTCGAAGGCCGCCAGGCGCGCCGGTGCCTGGGCGGCGATCACGGCCGCCGGCGCGACGTCGCGCAGCCCGGTGTCCGCGCAGCGGCGGCCGAACGCGGCGGTCATGCGGCGCTGGATCGCGCACGCGCGCTCGAACTCGATCAACTGCTCGGTGATGGCGCAGAACAGCGCCTCCCACGGATCCGGCCGGCGGCGCACGCGCAGGTGCGGGACGTCGCGCAGCGCGCGCCCGATGAAGCGGTCGCCGCGAAACTGCTCGTGGAACGCGCGGTGGTCCTCGTCGACCCCGATCGCGAAGCGCATGCGCCGCAGGCCGTCGACCGCGGCGGCCGCGCCGGCCGCCCGCGCGGCGAGGATGACGCGGTCCTCGGCGGGCTGCAGCGCGCCGACGAACACCTTGTCCTCGCCCACGTGCACGAGCCGTTGCACCGCGCCGCCGCGGCGCCGGAACAGGCCGTCCATCGAGCCGCCGCGCAGCCGGAACGGCCACGGCGGGGTCACCTCGACGCGCAGCTCGACGGGGGTGGGGGCGCGGGGATGCGTCACGGGGCAATCATGCGCGACGCGACGGACGCCGCGCGGTGACGTTTCCCGCTCGCAGCGGCAGGAGTCCTCGCCCCACGCGCGTACCCTGGACGCATGTCCTCGCGAGGGGAATCGCTGTCGATGTTCGTCGTGCAACGGGCGTTCAGCCGGGTCCGCCGCGGCTACGACCCTGACGAGGTGGACCGCCACCTCGAGCGCGTCCAGCGCTGGTTCACCAGCTCGGAGGCGGGCCGGGCGATCTCCCACGAGCGGACGGCGATCGCCGCGCTGGAAGCCGAGGCGCGGTCGCTGCTCGACGGCGCCCGGCTCGAGGCGGACGCCACCATCGAGGGCGCCCGCACGCTGGCCGACGCGGACCGCCGCGCGGCCGAGCAACTGCTCGCCGAGGCGCGCGAGGAGGCGGCCGGGATCCTCGACGCCGCGCGCGCGGATGCGGCCGCCGCGGAGGTGCTCCAGCAGGCCCGCACGGAGGCTGACCGGCTCGTCGCCGACGCCCAGGAGGAGGCCGCGCAGA
The DNA here is from genome assembly GCA_034664525.1 of Solirubrobacteraceae bacterium. GTDB lineage: Bacteria > Actinomycetota > Thermoleophilia > Solirubrobacterales > Solirubrobacteraceae > DATLGB01. The sequence goes on along the minus strand of JAXDHL010000470.1, from coordinate 12,600 downwards.
TCGTCGCCGCCGCCCGCGAGGAGGCGTCGGGCGTCGCGCCGGAGCTCCGCGCGCAGGCCGAGCAGGAGGCCGCCGAGTACCTCGCGCGGCGCAAGCGCGAGGCCGACCGGCTGGTGGAGGCGGCGCGCCGCGAGCGCGGTGGCGGCGGCTGAGCTGGTGTCCTGATTCGCTAGTCGCGCCGCAGCAGGTGCACGTCGACGAGGAACGAGTTGCTCGCCACGACCTCGCCGAGCGCCACCCGCCCCTTCTTCTTGCGCAGCTTGCGCGTCAGCGACTTGGTGCGGCGGCGGTGCACCATCGCCGCCGTTGCGGCGCCGGCCACGAACGTGCCGGCCGCCAGCGCGGCGGCCTGCCGGCTCGGCACCAGCGCGGCCGCGCCCGAGGCCTGGCTCGCCGGGGCGACCGCGGTGTGCGCGTCGTCGGAGGACAGGACCGGAAGGCCGTCGACGACCTCCAGCTCCTCGGGCTCGTTGGGGTCTCGCTCGTCAGTCAAGGTCCACCAGCATGGCGCACGCTCAGGACGACCGTCGCGGACGTTGCCGCGGGGCGGTCCCGAAGACGTGGTCCCACCAGGGCGCGCTGACGCCGTAGCCGCGGTCGCCGTCCTGGAAGTGGTGACGCATGTGCAGCTCCCGCAGCTTCTTGCCCGCGCGCGACTTCGGCACGTGGTGGTGCACGTGGTAATGGAGCATGTCGTACGCCAGGTAGCCGCCCAGGAAACCGGCGGCGAACGCCTCCCAGCTGCCGGGGCCGAGCACGGACCAGAACAGCAGCAGGAACAGCGCGGCCAGCGGGACCGAGGCCGACGGCGGCATCACCAGCCGGAGCCGGTCGTTCGGGTGGTCGTGGTGGACCCCGTGGATGACGAAGTGGAACCGCTGCCCGATCGGATGGTCCGGCTCGAAGTGGAAGACGACGCGGTGCAGCCAGTACTCGGTCAGCGTCCAGAACAGGTAGCCGCCGGCGATCCAGGCCGGCGCGGCCACGCCGGCGCCGTCGAACCCGAGCACCGCCAGCAGCGCGATCGCCGGGCCGAACAGGACCACGGGGACCGCCGGATGCACGCGCGTGAAGAAGTCGAGGAAGTCGTTCTCGAACATCTTCGGCGAGGACTTGAGGACTTCCGAGCGGCGCACAGGCACAAGGGTACCGCGGCTCAGACCGGCACGGCGGTCGAGACCTCCTCGTCCGGCTCGCCCGCCGGCTGCTCGATCTCGCGCTCGTAGATCCGGTAGCGGCAGACGACCTCGCCGCCCATGCCCTCCATCGCCCGATTCATGGGCTTGTTGGTCTCGAGGATCCAGCCCGTCTCCCCCACCGACTGCGGCGTGCGCTCGGCCGCGTCGTAGTGCATCTGGTAGAAGCGCGCCGCCACGCCGGTGTGCTGGAACTCCTTCTTGACGCCCAGCGCGAACACGCGCACGCGGTCGATCCGGCGCTTGTAGAGCAGGAACTTCGCCCAGCCGATCGGCAGCAGCCGGCCGTTCATGCGCCGGAAGACCTGGTTGTAGTCGGGCAGCGTCAGCGCGGCGCCGGCGACCCGGCCGTCGGCGGTCTCGGCGATCATCGCCCAGTTCTCGTCGAGCAGCGGCTTGAGCTGCCTGGCGTAGTGGCGGACCTCGGACTCGGTGAGCGGCACGAAGCCCCAGTTGCGCTCCCAGGCCTCGTTGTAGACCTCCAGGAAGCGCCCGACCTCGGCCTCGAGGTCGTTCTTGCGCATCCCGCGGCAGGTGATCCCGTGCTCGGAGGAGACCTTCTCGGCCATCTCCCAGATCGCCGGGTGGACCCGCTCGCGGTTGACCACGTCGAGGCTCCACATCAACGTGTCCATCGCCTTGGTCAGCCCGGCCTCCTCGATCAGGCGCGGGTAGTAGCGATGGGTCCAGTTCATGAGGACCACGGGCAGCCGGTCATAGCCCTCCACCAGCACGCCGCACTCGTCGTTGGTCGTGAAGTCGAACGGACCGACCAGGCGGTCGCAGCCCTTCTCGGTCACCCACCGCTCCGCCCGCTCGAGCAGCGCGGTCGCGACCTCCTGGTCGTCCTCGCACTCGAAGAAGCCGAACTGGCCCCAGCGGTTGCCCTGGAACGCCTGCAGGTTGCGGTCGACCTGGGCCGTGATCCGCCCGACCAGACGGTCGCCGCGGTAGGCGAGGAAGTACTCGGCCTCCCCGTGCTCGAAGAACGGGTTCTTCGCGCGGTCCAGGAAGCGCTTGCGGTCGGCGATGATCGGCGGCACCCAGTTGGTCTCGCCCTCGTAGAGCCTGAACGGCAGCTTGATGAACGCGTTGAGCTCCCGCTTGGAGCGGACGGGCCTGATCTCGACCGGCATGGCGGCGCGCACCCTACACGTCCGCGCAACGGCGACCGATCGCCGGGGTACCTTGCGTCGATGGCTCCCACGACCGTCGACGTCTTCGAGAAGACGCGCAGCCACGAGCGCCTCGAGCAACTGCGCGCGGCCCGCGAGGCGGACCTGCTCCCCTATTTCCGGCGCCTCGAGTCCGCGGCGGCTCCCGTGGTGGAGATGGAGGGCGCGCAGCGGATCATGCTCGGGTCCAACAACTACCTCGGCCTGACCGGCGACGAGCGCGTCATCCAGGGCGCCCGCGACGCGCTGGAGCGCTACGGGACCGGGCTCACCGGGTCGCGGCTGCTCAACGGGACGATCGACCTGCACCTGCAGCTCGAGGCCGAGCTGGCGGACTGGATGGGCGCCGAGGAGGCGATCGTCTTCACCACCGGGCACCAGGCCAACCTCGGCACGCTCGGCACGCTGCTGGCGCCGGGCGACACCGTGGTGGCCGACTCGGGCGACCATGCCTCGATCCTCGACGGCTGCCTGCTCTCGCGCGCCAAGCTGCGGGCGTTCCGCCACAACCGGATGGACCTGCTGGCCAAGCAGCTGCGGCGGGCCAGTCAGGATGGCGGAGGCGTGCTCGTGGTCGTCGACGGCGTGTTCAGCATGGAGGGCGACATCGCCCCGCTGGGCGAGATCGCCGAGCTCGCCCGCGCGCACGGCGCCCGCCTGATGGTCGACGAGGCCCACGGCGCCGGCGTCCTCGGCGCCCGCGGCGCCGGCACCGCCGAGCTGCTCGGCGTCGAGGACCAGGTCGACCTGCGGATGGGCACGTTCTCGAAGTCGCTCGCCTCCTGCGGCGGGTTCGTCGCCGGCTCGCACGAGGTCGTGGACTTCCTGCGCGTCCAGTCGCGCGCGTTCCTGTTCACCGCCTCCGGCGTGCCCGCCGCGGTCGGCGCCGCCCTGGCCGCGCTGCGGATCGTGCGCTCACCGGAGGGGCCGGACCTGCTGGCCGCGGTGCTGGCCAACGCGCGCTACCTGCGCGACGGGCTCGCGGGCCTCGGCTTCGAGGTCGTCGCGCAGCCGCTGCCCGACGGCTCAGACGTCGTGACGCCGATCGTGCCCGTCGTCGTCGGCGACGACTGGAAGGCCGTGCTGCTGTGGCGCGCGCTCTACGACGCCGGCGTCTACGTCAACGTCGCCCTGCACCCCGCCGTCCCGCCCGCGGGCGCCCTGCTGCGCACGAGCGTGATGGCGACCCACGACCGCGAGACGCTGGACCGGGCGCTCGGCGCCTTCGAGGCGGTCAAGCGCGAGTTCGAGGCCGAGCACGGGCCGCTCGGCGGCGGCGCCTTATAGCGGGTTCGAACGGCGTTTGCGTCAGTCCTTCCGGCGTCTGACCGCCATGGTCAAAAAGACCCGCTTTTTGCGAATGAGGCGGCTGCGGGCCGTTGCGCGCCGCCCGCGTGGTCGTCTACCTTTCGCCGCGGTCGAGCGCCAGCGAGCGCAACGGGGAATGGATGAGGGGCTCAGACAGCGAGTGCCGGCGGCGAGCCGGCAGGCGTCTGCATGAGCGTTGGATTCGGAGGTCCCGGGGCGTCGTCGACGGTGGTCGCGTACTGAACATCACTGAGGCCCGCCGGCGTCCCAGCCGGCGGCGCGGGGAGGTCCCATGGACGCAACTGCGACAGCTGCGCCCCAACATATGCGCGCCTTGAGCCAGGCCAATCGCGTACGGCTCGCGCGTGCCGAGCTGAAGCGCCAGATCGCCGACGGCACCAGGACGGTCGCCGACGTCGTGTCTGACTGCCCGTGGGAGGCGGCGAGCATGACGATCGCCGACCTGCTCATGAGCCAGCACCGGTGGGGACGCACACGTTGCCGCAGGTTCCTGCTCTCGATCCCGATGATCGAGACCAAGACGGTCGGCTCGATGACCGACCGCCAGCGCCGCGCGCTGGCCGCCAAGCTGTCCGGCGAGGCGATCGCCGATCCGTTCGCCGACCCCTTCGCGGGGGTCGCCGCGGCGAACGGATTCAGCTTCGCCCAGGGGTAGATCGAGCCGGACCGGGGGATCGCGACGCGGTTGGGGTCAGGCCCCGCCCACCCGCGTCGCGATCTCCACCACGTGCCCGTCGGGATCGCGCAGGTACACCGACCGGAAGCCGCCGCGCTCGAAGACGTCGGTGCAGTCGACCTCGGCACCGCGCAGGTAGTCGCGCCAGGCGTCGAGCTCCTCGGCGGAATCGACCGCGAGGGCGAAGTGGTGCGTGGAGCCGACGCCGGCCACGCCGGCCGGCAGGCCCGGGTACTCCATCGCCGAGATCAGCCGCCCGGGCGCTCCGTCGACGGCGCCGAACCACACGTGGCGCGTCCCGGGATCGTCGTCGCTGGGGCCGTCGCGGACGATGCCGAGGCCGAGCACGTCGCGATAGAAGCCGATCGTGCGCTCCATGTCGGCGCAGATCATCGTCACGTGGTGCAGGCCGGTCACCTGCATGCGCCGGGGCTCGACCGTCACGCCTTGAAGCCTACGCCCGCGCGCCGGCGGAACGCGTTCCGGAAGCCCCAGATCCCGATGCCGAAGATGACCGCGGCGGCGACCAGGAGGATCACCGGCGCGACGCCGGCGAGCCCGAGCACGGCGGCGGCGACGACGGCCGGGAACCCGGCCAGCAGCGTGGAGTGCGAGCGGAACCCGCTGAAGTGCTCGCGCACCGCCGTGTCGAGCCCGGCGACCGACGCCAGCGCGAGCCCGAAGACCAGCGCGATGCGGCCCTTGGAGGTGGCGTTGTTGATCAGCCCGATGACGATCAGGACGATCCCGAGCAGCACCGAGAGCTCGACCAGCGGGACCGGGTGCCAGGGCGGCTTCGGGCGCTCGTCGGCCCGCTCGATGAAGCGGTCCATCCGGCTCTGACCGGCGGAGCGCCGCTTCGTCGACTGCGCTGGGCGGCGCGGCGCGGACGGCGCCGGCGGGGCGTCGATGGTCTCGACCGGTCCGCCCGATCGCTGCTTGCGGCTGCGCTTGCCCATCAGGTGCTCAGGAGCGGGACCACGGCGGGCGCCGCGATCCCCCGGCTAACGGGCAACCGGAGGAGACCTTGACGTGCCACCAGCCGGCCAGCATGCCGACCAGGCCGAGCCGCGGCCGGACGTGCCAGCTCTTGCAGCCGGGCTCGCCGATGTCGTGGTTGGTGACCCGGACCCACCGGTGGTGGCCCGGCGCCAGCAGCATCTGCTCGACCAGCAGCCGTTTGGCGGCCTGGCGGTCGGCCAGCTCCGCGCCCCGGCGGCGCAGCGTCGCGACGTGTCCGGCGAGCTCGTCGCGAATGCGCTCGAGCTCCCCGAGCGACAGCAGCCGCGGACCCGCGTAGCCGGCGGCGGTCGCCGGCAGCGGCAGCCGCGGGTAGGTGGAGGCGGCCACGGTCACCAGCTCGAGCTCGAGCCGGGCGATCTGGTCGCGCAGGCTGCGGCGTGCCGCGCGCTCGTCGACCTCGACGTCGACGGACGCCGCAGGTCGGATCGGTCGGTCGAGTACGGACACGGAACCTCCGCGGCAGGGTATCACCGGGCGGGTCTCGGCTAGGGTCGCCGCCGTGCCACGGATCAGCGTGTTCGGAGGGGCGGCGAACGACCCGGCGTTCCTGCAGGCGTGGCGAGAGCGGCGGGCACCCCTGGGCGCGACGCTGCTGCGCAGCCAGGCCGCCTCGGCCGAGTTCGTCTGGGCCGAGCTTGCCCCCGACGACGCGCCGCGGCCCGACCTGCCGGGCACGGCGGCCAGCGCGGTCTACGCGCGGCTCGTCGACGACCTGCCGGAGGGTGCGTGCGGCGAGGTCGTGTGGATCAACCTCTACGAGGTCCCGCCCGAGGAGGACGACACCTTCGTCGCCGGCTGGACACAGGCGCGCGACACGGTGGCCGGCCGGCCCGGCTACATCGGCTCGCGGCTGCACCGCACGGATGACCCCGGCGCCACGTACCGCTTCGTCAACGTCGCCCCGTGGGCGGACCTCGACCGCTTCACCGCCGCCGTCGCCACCCCGGCGTTCGCCGAGTCGGCGACCGCGATCTACCACCAGGCCCACCCGGCCCTCTACGAGCCGATCTGATCCGCGCCGGCGACGATGTCCTCGACGGTCCACAGCGCCTCGGACACGTGGATCGCGGGCACGCCGGCGACCTGCACCGCGAACAGATAGGCGCTCGTGGTCTCGCGCGTGACCTGGTGGCCGGGCGCGACGTCGCCGAACAGGACGGCCACCGGGCCCTCCGCGTCGGCGACGCACAGGCGCCCGGAGGGCAGCCACGGGGCGCGCTCGTCGCGGCGGCCGAGCGGCTCGTGCTCGACGGCGGCGCGCACGCCGAACGGCGGCGCCACCGTGCCGGCGTCGAGCGCCCAGATCCCGACCGAGGTCTCCATCACGGCGATCGTCACCGCGTCCTCGAGCAGGGTGGTGGGCAGGAAGCCGCCCTGGGTGAGCCGGCGCACGACGAGTTGCTCGACCGGCACGCGCTCGACATCGGGGTCGAGCCCGATGTGGCGGAAGAAGACGCGGTAGGCGTTCGGGATCGGCTTGGTCCGCAGCGCCACCGCCTGACCGCCGTTGAAGCGGCTGGACAGGTCGCGCAGGCGCGCCTTCAGCGCCGGCGTCGTCTTCGGTGCCGGCGCGGTGATCTCCGTGTACCAGAGGCGCAGCTCCCCGAACTCCGCCGCGACCTCGTCCGCGATCCAGCCCCGGGCCGCCTCGCCGTCGCTCACCGCGCGATCGCCTCGACGTGGCGCAGCACCTCCGCCGGCTTCGCGTCGCCCAGGATCGACGAGGCGACCTTTCCGCCCGGGCGCGCGAACGTGATCGTGGGACAGACCGCGATCGCGTAGGCGTTCGAGACCGCCCCGTCGTGGTCGTAGGCGACCGGCAGCCGCCAGTGGTGACGGCGCACGAGCCGGCGCACGTCGCCGCGGTCGCCGCGGATCGCGACCGCCGCGAACTGGACCTGCGGGAAGCGCGGGCGCAGCCGGTCGACCGTGTCGATCTCGTCGACGCACTGCTGCGAGCGCGTGGCCAGGAAGGCGATCACGCTCGGGCCGCGCTCGCCCAGCTGGCACGAGTTCAGGATCTGCGGACCGCGGACGTCGCACGCCTTCGGGACGCCGTTGGAGCGCTTGATCAGCACATTCGCGTCGCCGGTCAGCGAGCCGGTCGCCAGCGGCGCCGCGAACGGCGGAAGCGTCGTCCCGGGCTGCACGCCGCGCGAGCCCGGCTTGGTCGTGCGGATCGTGTTCACCGTGATGTAGCTCAGCACCAGGATCACGATCACGCCGAGGATCCACGTCGCCTGCGAGGCGATCCCCGGCGGTGGGGACGGCGGCTTCGGGCGCGGGCCGACGCGCCGCGGGGCCTCGTCGGACGGCGGCGGGGTCTGCGGCCCGCGCGGCCGGAACGGTCCCTCGCTCATACCAGCGCGGGAGCCTCGGCCGCCGGCCGTGGCTCGGGCGGCGCGACCCGGCGGCGCTCGGCCAGCACCAGCACGGCGGGCAGGACCGCCAGCACGCCGAGCAGCGACACCGTCAGGTCGATCACCGTCACGCGCCCGAAGTCCGACAGCATCCGGACGTCGCTGAAGGCGAGCACCGCGAAGCCCGCGATCGCCGTCACGCCGGACGCCAGCACGGCCGCGCCGGTGGAGGCGTAGGTGCGCCGCAGCGCCGCCTCGACCCCGTACCCGCGGGCGCGCTCCTCGCGGAAGCGCGCGGTCAGCAGCACCGCGAACTCGGTCGAGATCGCGATCACCAGCGTGCTCAGCATCGCCGACATCGGGTTCAGCGGGATGCCGATCGCGAACAGCACGAGCGCCGACCAGCCGGCGGCGAGCGCGATCGGCACGAGCGGCACCCACGCGCGCTCCCAGCGCCGGTAGACCGCGAACAGCGCCAGCGCCACGACCAGCAGGCCGGCCAGCAGCGTCCCGAGCCGCCGCACCGGGTTGCTCAGCGCCGCGTTGGCCTCCGCGCCCAGCACCGGCAGGCCGGCGACCTCGGCGGTCACCCCCTCGGGCGGGTGCAGCTCGCGGCGCATGACGTCGATCACCTGCTTCTGGCGCTCGAGCGACATCAGCTTGATGCCGAACGACAGCACCGCGGTCTTGCGGTCGGCGGTGATGACCGCCTGCGAGAAGTACGGCGGCACGGCGTCCAGCAGCGCCCGGATGCGTGCCGGGCTCGCCGACGCGGCGTCCGAGCGGAACAGGTCGGGCAGCGACAACGCCGGGCACAGCTCGGCCTCGCCGCAGCCGTTCTTGGCGCCGTTGTACTTGAAGCGCTTGGTCAGCGCCGCCTGGTAGTCGCGCATCCACTTCACCACCGCCGGCGTGGTCAGGTCGCCGGCCTGCACGACGACGTCGACGTCGCCGTAGACACCGGTCGCGTCCTGCAGCGACACCAGGTCGCGCACGGCCGGCAGGTCGGCGGGCACCAGTTCGCGGATGTCGGAGACGACCCCGGTCTGGGAGTCGACCGCCAGGCCGGCGAGGGCGAGGATCGCGCCGGCGACGAGCACCGCGACCGGCCGGCGCAGCGAGACCCCGGTCACGCGGCCGGCGATCGCGCCGCCGCGGCGGCGCACGAAGCGCGCGGGCCGGCGGAATGGCCGCCCCGCCCGGACGAGGATGTCCGCGGCGCCACGCGCGGAGGCGGCCAGCGCGCCGTCGCTCGGCCCGCGGCGGGCGAGCATGACCAGCGCCGCGGTCCCCGCCGTCAGCGCGAAGACGAACGCCAGCACGATCCCGATCACCAGCAGCACGCCGAACCCGCGCACCATCGGCACCGGCGACAGCAGCAGCACGCAGAAGCCGCTCACGGTCGCCAGGCCCGCGGTCGCGATCGTCGGCAGCGCGACCCGCGCCGCGCGCTCCACCCCGTCCTCCTGCACCCGCGCCTGGTACTGGATCGCGTAGTCGACCCCGAGGCCGAGCAGCACCGGCAGCACCGCGATCGACGCCATCGTCAGCCGCAGCCCGAGCAGCCACATCAGCCCGCCGACGGTCGCCGCCGCCGCCATCGCCACGCCCAGCGGCAGCAGCCGCGCCCGCGAGCGGAAGACCAGCGCGAGCACGAGCGCCATCACCACCAGGCCGCCGATCAGCAGCCGCAGCAGCGACGAGGTCAGCTCGCTCGTCACGTCGGAGACGACGACCGGGGCGCCGGTGACCGTGTACGTGACGCCGTTGGTCGGCGCCCAGTTCTTCATCGCGACGGCGCGCCGGATCAGCGCGATGGCGTGCGCGCGCTGCTGGTCGTCGAGCCCCGGCTTGAGCCGCACCTGGATCAGCGCCGACCGCGCGTTCGGGAACAGGTAGGCGAAGCGCGCCTTCGGCGTGGTCGCGCCGCGGGTCGGGTCGAAGACGAGCGAATAGACGAAGTCGGGGTTGTTGATCTGCGGGTTGGCGGCGCTCGAGGACAGCCCGTAGCGGACCGCGAGCGTGAGCAGGTTCTTCTGGAACTCGGCGGTGACCAGGCCGGCCGCCTGCTTGGCGTACTGGTTCTGCTGGGCCTTCGACGCACCGCGCGCCTTGGCGACCTTGCGCGCGGCGGCGGCCGCCTGCGTCGCCCGCTGCTGGGTCGACTGGATCTGGCTCGCCAGCTGCGCCTGGATCTCGTTGACGGCGGAGTTGATGAACGTGCCCGGGCCGTAGACGACCTGCACCGGCTTGGTGTTCGCGAACGCCGCGCACGGGCCCCGCGGTCCGCCCGGCGCTGCGACGCCCTTCGGCTTGTTGCCGGCGATGCAGCCCTCGAGGCCGAGCAGCCGCGACAGGTTCTGCGTCAGCACGATGTTGGGCAGCGACCCGCGGACGAGGATCAGCACCGCGTCGTCGCCGAAGCGGTCGTGGAAGGTGGCGGTCGCCTGGTAGGCCGGCGTGCCGCGCCCGACCAGCGTGTCGGTCGCCGCCGTGGGCGTCAGCCCGAGCGCGGCCAGCGCGCCGAGCACGGCGACGATCGCCGCGATCGCCAGCACGCGGCCCGGCCGCGCGGAGGCGCCGCGCACGATCCGCTCGAACCTCCCCGTCATCGCCCCACGGAAGGGTAGGCGTCCGGCGCGCTCAAGGCGCCGCGTCGACCCGCGGGTACTGCGACGTCTTGCCCTGGAACGTGAAGTCGCCCTGCTGCTTGCAGGCCGGCGCCGGGGTCTGGGTCTGGCCGGTGGCGGGCTGGAACACCGAGGCCAGGGTGTTGACGGTGCTCTGCCCGAGCGCGCTGACCAGGAGCGGGTCGGCGAGCTGGGAGATCACGGGGACGCCGCGCCCGCACTGGCGCGTCTCGAAGAACTCCATGCCGCCGGCGAGCTTGTCGAACGCGCCCGGCAGCGCGTACGCGTTCGGGCGGTTGGAGCCGATCCGGCGCGGATACGCGGCAAGGATCTCGGGATTGACCGGGTTGGCCGTGCGCAGGTAGTGGACCCGCTTGGTCCCGACCGAGCCGACCGCCTGGGTGGCCCCGACCGTGTTGGCGAAGAACGCCGTCAGCTCGCGCTTGTAGGGCGCGAGGAACTGCAGGATCGGCAGCAACTGCTGCATCGCCGGGTGCAACTGGCCGAGGAACGGGCGCAGCTCGTCGAGCAGCCGCTGGGTCGCCGGGAAGCCGGTCCGCGACGCCGTGATCAGCGGGTTCAGGTCGCGGAACAGCGCCTTCAGGTCGGGCGAGATCGCCTTCAGGTCGCGCAGCGTCGGCGACAGCTGGCGCGCCGCCGGGCGCAGCTGGGTCACGAGCGGGTTCGCGTTGTTGGCGAAGCGGTCCAGCCGCTTGAGCGTCGTGCGCGCCTCGCGCTCGAAGGTCGGCAGCGCGACGAACGACTGCTGCAGCTCGCGGTCGCGCCGGCCGGTCGTCCGGAACACCGAGTCGAGGTTGCGGATCATCCCCTGCAGCTGGCCCTGGCGCTGGCTCAGCGCGCCGAACACCGTGCCCGTGTTGGAGACCAGCCCCTGCACGGCGGCCTGCTGGCGGCGCAGGATGCCGACGAGCTTGGCCGTGTCGTCGGCGAACGGCCCGAGGTTGCCGAGCGCGGCGTTGACGTCGCGCGCGTACGGGCCGATCGCCTGCGACTGCTCCTGCATCCAGGTCTGGAACGCCGCGCGCGTCTTGGGGTCGAACGCGCGGAAGATCTCGTCGAGCTGGACCGACTGGGCGATCGCCGAGTCCGGGATCCGCCCGCCCTCCGTGATCGTCCTCGCGCCCTTGGTGCCGGGCGTCAGCTCCACGTAGGTCTCGCCGAGCAGCGTCTTCTGGCGCAGCGTCGCCTTGACGTCGGAGGGCAGCGGCGCGTAGCGCGGCTGGATCTCCATCACCACGTCCGACAGGCCGGTCGTCCGGTCGGGCGAGACCGTCTTGACCTTGCCGATCGGGACGCCGGAGATCCGCACGTCGGCCTCGGTGGCCAGCGTCGTCGCCTCGCTGAACTCGGCGGTCACGCGGTAGCCCTTCGGCTTCAACGGGATCGGGCCGCCGAAGCTCAGCCACAGGAACAGCAGCAGGCCGAAGCACGACAGCGCGAACGCCACCATGATCGCGATCGACCTCGGCTGCATGCCGCCCTTCTGCATCAGCCGGCTCCTGCCTTGCGGGTCTGCTGCTGGTCGCAGACGACCGACGTCTGCGGGAAGTTCGACAGCGAGATGATCGTGCCCAGCAGCGGGTTGACGTTCTTGATGTTGTCCAGGATCCCCAGCGTCTGGCACGACGCGAGGATCAGGCCGCGGCGCACGACGCCGTGCGCGTCCTGGGTGGAGAAGATCGACGCGCCGAGGTGGTTGACCCAGGCGAACCAGAACAGGTAGCCCTCCTCCTGGCCCGGCGGGTTGTAGGCGAGCGCGTCGAGCGCGGTGTTGACGATCTTCAGCGTCGCGAGCAGGTCCGGGGTGGCGGCGCTCAGGTTGCGCATCGTCGGGCGCAGCTCGGCGACCAGCGGGCGCGCCTCGCGCACGAGCGGGCGCACCGAGTCGCGGATGACCGGCGTCGTGTCGCGCAGGAACGGGCGGACCTGTTGCAGCGTCGGGCCGAGCTGCCGGGCCGCCGGGCGCAGCGCCTGCAGCGCCGGGCCGAGCTGGGTGGCGAGGTCGCGCGTCTTGCCGAGCGCGCTCTGGGTGTCGGAGAGCGCGCCGGGCAGGCCGCGCAGCGTGGCGCGAATGCTCGAGCCCTGACCGGCGAGCACGGCGAGCACCGCGTTGGAGTCGTCCACGAAGCGCGCGAGCTCCGCGTCCTTGGAGCCGAGCTCCCCGGCCAGCAGCGAGAAGTTGTGGATGAC
>JAXDHL010000469.1:0-8263 GCA_034664525.1 Solirubrobacteraceae bacterium | reverse complement strand
GTGGTCGCCATCGGCTCGCGGATCCAGTCGCAGGTGCAGTCGGAGATCGATCGCTCGCAGCGCGAGTTCGTCCTGCGCCAGCAGCTCAAGGCGATCCAGGAGGAGCTGGGGGAGAAGGATCCCAACGAGGCCGACGTGGAGGACCTGCGCGAGCAGCTCGAGGCCCGCCGGCTGCCGGAGAACGCGCGCAAGCAGGCCGAGCGGGAGCTGGCCCGGCTGGACAAGCTCCCCCAGGCGGCGGCCGAGCACGGCGTCATCCGCACCTACCTGGAGTGGATCGCGGCGCTGCCGTGGGACACGAGCACCGAGGACAACCTCGACCTCCGGCACGCGCGCGAGGTGCTCGACGACGACCACTACGACATCGAGCGCGTCAAGGACCGCATCCTCGAGTTCCTGGCGGTGCGCCGGCTCAAGCCCGACGCCAGGGGCTCGATCCTGTGCCTGGTCGGCCCGCCGGGTGTCGGGAAGACCTCGCTCGGGCGCTCGATCGCCAATGCGCTCGGGCGCAAGTTCGAGCGCATCTCGGTCGGCGGCCTGCGCGACGAGGCGGAGATCCGCGGCCACCGCCGCACCTACATCGGCGCGATGCCCGGCGTGATCATCCGCGCGCTTCGCGATGCCGAGTCCAACAACCCGCTGTTCATGATCGACGAGATCGACAAGATGGGCTCCGACTTCCGCGGCGATCCGGCCAGCGCGATGCTCGAGGTGCTCGATCCGGAGCAGAACTCGCAGTTCCGCGACCACTACCTCGATCTGCCGTTCGACCTCTCGAACGTCATGTTCGTCACCACGGCGAACACCCTGGACACGATCCCCGGGCCGCTGCGCGACCGCATGGAGGTCATCCAGCTGGCGGGCTACACCGAGGAGGAGAAGCTCCAGATCGCCAAGCGCTACCTCGTCCCGCGCCAGATCGAGCGCAACGGCCTCAAGCGCTCGCAGATCACGTTCACCGACACCGGGCTGCGCGCGATCATCCACGACCACACCCGTGAGGCCGGCGTGCGCAACCTCGAGCGCGAGATCGGGTCGGCCGCCCGCAAGGTCGCCCGCCAGGTTGCTGAGGGCACGCTGCACGGGAGGGTCTCGATCACCGAACCGCGCGTGCGCGAGCTGCTCGGCCGCCCGCGCTTCTTCACCGAGGTCAGGCGCCGCACGCGCGAGCCGGGGGTGGCGACCGGGCTGGCCTGGACGCCCGTCGGCGGCGACGTCCTGTTCGTGGAGGCGACCGCGATGCCGGGCAGCGGCAAGCTCACCCTCACCGGCCAGCTCGGCGACGTGATGCGCGAGTCCGCCCAGGCCGCGCTGTCCTACGTGCGCGGGCACATCGGCGAGTTCGCGCCCGACCTGCCCGAGGACTACTTCGCCAAGCACGACGTGCACCTGCACGTCCCGTCGGGGGCGATCCCCAAGGACGGCCCGAGCGCCGGCATCACGATGGCGACGGCATTGACGTCGCTGCTCACCGGCCGCCGCGTACGGCCGGACATCGCGATGACCGGCGAGATCACGCTGACCGGGCAGGTGCTCCCGATCGGCGGCCTGAAGGAGAAGGCGCTCGCCGCCCAGCGCACGGGCATCAAGCGCGTGATCGCGCCGCGCCGCAACGAGATGGACCTCGAGGACATCCCGGACCCGCTGCGCAAGGGCCTGGAGTTCGACTTCGTGGATGAGGTCCCCGAGGTGTTCGCAGCCGCGCTCTCGGGTGGCGTCGGAAGGCGCCGTGCGAGCACGGATGGAGGACGGGTGCGAAAGAAGAAGGCGGGGTAGAGTTCCCCGGAGAGAGAGACCGATAGCCGACGACCGAAGGGTGGACATGGGAGCGAAGAAGAAGGCCGCAGCCGCCGGCACCGGCGCCGTCGAGGCCGCCAAGGCCGCCAAGGACAACCCGTATCTGCAGCGGATCGTCGACGACGATGAGCTGCGCGAGAACCTCCAGCACGCCTACGAGTCGGCGCGTGATGCGTACAGCCGGATCTCGAGCGCGAAGAAGCCGGCCAAGGCGGTGCTCGAGGACAAGAAGCTCCAGCGTGACCTGAAGTCCGCCCTGGACTCGATCCGCGACGCCGGCGAGGCGCTGCGCGATGCCCCGAAGCGCTCCAAGGCCCCGAGCGGCGGCGGGTTGTTCCGCAAGGTGCTGCTGGCCGGGCTGGCCGCGGGCCTGGCGCTCGCGCTCAGCGAGGACCTGCGCAAGAAGGTGCTCGACGCCCTGTTCGGCGCCGAGGAGGAGTTCGAGTACACCTCGACCACCACGGCGGCCGGCGCGGGCGCCACCGGCGGCGCGACCACCGCATCGACCGCGGGCGCTCCCAGCTAGCGCGCGGGCGCATCCATGTCCGAGGGGCGCCCACGGGGCGCCCTTCGCGGTTAATCGGCCGGATTGAGCAGCGGGACGTTGACGTCCCAGTAGAAGACGCCGGCAACCGCGGCGCCCACCACGAGCACGACCGCCAGCGCGGTGGAGATCTTCTGGGCGATGCTCGCATCCTTGGCCGACGCCTGTGCCTTCTCGGCCTTCACCAGGGCCTGCTCGAGCGCCGACTCCGCCCACGCGAACTCCATCGCGAGCATCGCCAGCCCGATCGGGATGACCACGAACGCCGGGCCCGGGGTGACGAGCATGGCCACCCCCGCGACCGTCACCAGCACGCCGAGGACGGTGAAGGCGATGCGGTAGATCCGGCCGCGCTCGAGGTGGCGGGCGCGCCGCTCCTCGAGCTTGTCGGCCCACTTGCTACGCGGCGGCTGCTCGGTCATTCGGCGATGAAGTCTTGCACCGAGACGAGCGCGCCCGGGCGCTGCGTGGTGTCCGCGCCGTTGTGCTGCAGCCACGCGCCGGGCGCCACGTCGCGCCGCCCCTGCCAGGCGGTGAGGATCGAGTACGGGTCGACCGCGGCCGCCTGCTCGCCGCCGGGATGGACCTCGAAGTGCAGGTGCGGCGGGGTCGGCTCGGCGTCGCCCGTGTTGCCGACGAAGCCCAGCACGGTCCCCGCCTTGACCTTGGCGCCGTCGACGGCGGCCGGCGAGAACGCGCTCAGGTGCGCGTAGAAGAACCAGTCGCCGGACGTCGAGGTGACCCACAGGCGGTTGCCGGAGATGGGCAGCGTGCCGACGCGCGAGATGGTGCCGTCGGCGACCGCCACGACGGGCGTGCCGAAGTCGGCGAAGATGTCGTCGCCCTCGTGGACGACGATCGGCGCGGCGCGGACGGCGCCGAAGTTGTCGGCCACCGACGCCTTGCCGTAGACCGGGAACGCGTAGCCGTGCGAGGTCAGCCGGGCGGGGATCGCCGGCGCCTTCCGGCGCTTGAGGTGGGTCTTGCGCGCCTTGCCGCCGGTGAGGCTCTTGGGGCTGGCCGACGGCGTCGCGCTGGCCGTCGCCGTGGGCGTCGCGGTCGGCTTCGGAGCCGGGCGCACCGTGACCGCGCCCGTGGCCACGGCGACCTGCACGTCGGCGCCCTGGGGGAGGCCGCTCGCGTCGCGGGTCAGCACCAGTCGCAGGCCGATCGTGCCCTTGTTGACGACCACCTTGCCGGCGCCGTCGGAGAGCGTGTAGGTCCGCGCGTCGGTGACCGTGCCGATCGGGCGGCCGTCCACCTTCAGGCCGTTGACCGCGCCGGTGTAGGTGCTCCCGTCGCGCGTGACGTCGGCGGTGCGGCGCACCCCGTACGCGGTCACCCGCCCGTCGAGCAGCGTGACCGAGCGCGCGACCGCGCTCGCGTGGGCGGTGCCGCCGGCCTGGGCGGTGCGGGCGCTCGTCTCGCCGGCCCGGATCGACAGCCCGCCGGTGGAGACCGCGGCCGAGCCGCTGTCCGAGGCGGTCCCGCCGGCGTGGGCGGCACCCTGCGGGCCGACGTAGCCGGCGGCGACCCACGCGGACGCGGTCGCGTGGACGGTCGACGCCGCGCCGGACGTCGCGGCGAGCAGCGCGCCGCCGGCCAGACCGGAGGCAGCGACGATGGACAGCGCGCGGCGCATCGCCACGGAGGGTACCCTCGGCTCGGTGAGGCGGATCGCCTTCGTCGCCGGGGCTCTCGTCCTCCTGCTCGTGGTCGCTCAGTTCGTGCTGCCGCTGATCGCCGAGCGCTACGTGCGATCGGAGGTGCGCAAGAACGGCGGTGTGGTCGAATCCGTCCACGTGTCCGCGTTCCCGGCGCTCAAGCTGATCTTCCGCCATGCGGACTCGATCCGCCTGCGCCTGCGGTCGGCGAAGCTCGGCGTGGGGGACCTCGCGAACGAGCTCGACCGCACGCACGGGGTGACGAACCTGGACGCGACCGTGGGCCAGATGGATCTCGGGCCGCTGCGGCTGCGCGACATCGCGCTGCACAAGCGCGGCGCGCAGCTGACCGGGGAGGCGACGGTCACGACCGCGGACCTCTCGCGGGCGCTGCCGGTCGACGTCGGGCTGAGGCCGGTCGAGGCCGATGCGCGCGGGCTCGTCCTGCAGGGCAGCATCGGGCCGCTCACCGCGCGGGCACGGCTGTCGGCCGCCGGCGGCGCGCTGAGGATCGCGCCCGACGGCCTGCTCGGCGGGTTCGCGTCGCTGACCGTGTTCCAGGACCCGCGGATCGCGGTCACCGGCGTCGGCGCCCGCTCACGCGCCGACGGCTTCACGCTGACCGCGTCGGGGCGGCTCGCCTGACCTATCCGTGCAGGCAGAGCGCGGCGAGGTTCACGCGCCCGCCGTCCTGGGGCGCGAACGACGCGCATCCGACCCGCTTGCCGAGCAGCGTCGGGTACTCATCGAGCGCGACCGGGACGACGGGAACGCTCCGGCCCAGGCGGGCCAGGACCGCCCGGTAGGCGGCCGCGCGCGCCGGCCCGGAGGCCCGGTAGGCCTTGCGCATCTCGGCGATCAGCCCCGGGTCGTCGAACTGGGCGATATGGAAGGGGTAGCCGTAGCCGAGCGGCCGCGGGTCCAGCAGGCCGTTGAGGAAGTTGCTCGGATCCGGCCAGTCGGCGATCCAGCCCATCTGGACGAGGTCGGCCGGCAGGCCGGGCGTGTTGAAGCCCTCGGGTGCGCGCTCGTCGGCGCGCACGGTCAGCCGGATCCCGAGCGGCTCGAGCTGGGAGCGGACGACCGCACCGATGCCCGCGCACGACCGGCAGCGGTCCGGCGTGTTGACGAACATCACCGCGCGCCCGCCGCGTCCGCGGGCGAGCGCCTTCGCGCGGGCGAGGTCGGGCTCGGGAATCGGCGCGCGGGCGTCGGACGCGCCCGGCATCCCCGGCGGGAGGAACGAGCTCCACGGCCGCTCGCCGCCGGCCTGGGCGATCGGCCGCCGGTCGAGCGCCAGTGCGACCGCGCGGCGCAACCGCGCGTCGCGGAAGATCCCGCGCGTGCTGTTGAAGGAGAGGAACCGCACGCCCTGCTGCGGCGCCGAGA
Organism: Solirubrobacteraceae bacterium; assembly: GCA_034664525.1. Lineage (GTDB taxonomy): Bacteria > Actinomycetota > Thermoleophilia > Solirubrobacterales > Solirubrobacteraceae > DATLGB01. The sequence continues at coordinate 2,869 of JAXDHL010000469.1, read as the reverse complement.
CGAAGCGCGGGCCCCGGCCCGGCGGCGTGCGCCCGTAGCGGCGCTCGAGCGCCCCGTCCGGCTGCCACGCCGCCGCCGTTCCGCCGTTGGTGACCGACGGCGGCGCGGTGGCGATGTCGGCGCGGCCCGAGGTGACGAGGCCGACCGAGCGGTCCTGGGCGACGTTGTCGGTCCATACGAACGCTGCGACCTGGCGCGGCCGCGGTCCGCGGTAGTTGGGGTTGCGCCGCAGGACCGCCTCGCTGTCGCCGATGTGGGAGGCGAGGTAGTACGGGCCCGCCGACGGGATCGGCTTCTCGAGCCCGTGCGGGCGCACCGGCGTGCCGTCCGGGACCGCGCTGAAGTACGGCAGCGAGACCCGTGCCGGGAAGTCCGGGGCGGGGCGCACGAGCGTGAACGACAGCTGGTCGCCGCGCACGCGGATGCCTGAGATGTGTGCGGCGCGGCGCGCCTGGTAGGCCTTCACGCCGACGACGTCGTCGAGCACGGGCGGGACGGTGACCGACGCGGCGTGCCCCGGCCACAGCGCTCGCTCGATGGTCAGCCGCATCGTCTGGGCGGTGACGAGCGCGTTGGACGGCGGCGAGAAGCGGTAGCGCGGGCGGACGCGGAACGTGTAGGTGCGGCCGCCGTCGGAGAGGACCGGCTGATCGCCGATCTCCGGCAGCAGTGCGCCGTCGCGCGGCTGCGGCCCGTCGGGGATCCGCAGCAGCCGGGCGCCGGTCGCCCGCACGAGCTGCCAGCCGTCACCCGTTCCCACGAAGGCCGGATCGGTGACGTACCACGGGTCGCCCTGGCTGACGATGCGGACCGTCGTGCGCGGGTCCAGGCCCTGACGGGCGTCCGCCGTGCTCGGGCTGAGCGACACCCAGACGAGGCCGCCGGCGACCGCCGAGCTGGTCGGGCGGTGCCCGGTCCGGACGGTGCGCACCCGCGCCGTCGCCGGATCGATGCGCGACACGGTCCCGCCGTTCTGGTTGGCCACGAACAGGGCGCGCCCGTCCGTGCCGAGCGTCTGCGGCTGCGCGCCGGTGGGGACGCTGCGCAGGATGTCGCCGTCGGCGTCGATCTCCCAGACGGCGTTGTCGTCGAGCACCGGGAGCCACAGGTGCCCGCCCACGAAGGCGGCGTCGGAGACCCAGCCGCCGTGGAGCTTGCCGCCGCCGACGGCCGCGTTCGTGCGCGGGTCGATCTTCCAGAAGCGGCCGGTGTCCTGCGCGACCACCCAGAGGGCGCCGCCGCCGAACGCCAGCAGCGGCTGCGAGTCGGCGCCCGGCAGGTCGAGCGTTCGCGTGACGCGGTTCGTCGCCGGGTCGATGCGGGCGAGCCGGAACGGCCAGTGGCCGTAGCCGACCCACAACGACCCGGCCCCGAACGCGAGGCCGGAGGTCTGGTCGGGCGTGCCGAGATCCTTGACCGGGAGGTGGATCCGGGCGCTGCGCGATCCGTACGCCGGGTCGAAGCGCTGGACCTCCGCCGCCGACCCGCTGCCGATCCACAGGGAGCCGGCGCCGTCGGCCGCCGCGCCGAGCTCGAGGTCGCCGAGCGGCACGCGGCTCGTGATGCGGCGGCTGCGGGCGTCGATCCGGGTGGCCACGCCGCCGCCGAGGTCGAACGCCCAGATCGCCCGTTTGCCGGCCGCCATCGTCACGTCCGGGGCGCCGACGCGCCCGAGCGCCGCGACCGGCTGCAGCGTCCGCGCGCTGAGCAGGGCGAGCTGTCCGCTGCCGAGCCGCACCCCGGGATCGTCGCCGCCGGTGAGGGCCACGATCGCGAGGGCGGCGACGGCCGCGATCGCCGCGAGCCCAGCGGCGCGCCGCCTCGGCCGGGTGCCGCTGAGCGCCCGCCGTGCTCGCCGGCGCCGCTCGCCGCGCCGGGCGCCGCCGTCCGGGTGGACCTCGACGGCGCGGACCGGGCGGTCGAAGCCCTTCAGCCGCTCGAGCCGGCGCAGGCCGTAGGTGACGCCGCCGATCTCGCCCGCCAGCTCGACGACCGCCTCCGAGGCGAGCACCTCGCCGGCGCGGGCGATCGCGCACAGGCGCGCGGCCCGGTTGAGCGCCCCGCCGCGGAAGCCGTCCTCGACCGGCACCGCCTCGCCGGCGTCGAGTCCGATGCCGACGCCGCGCGGGAGCGCCGCGGCGCCCAGGCGGCGCTGCAGGTCGACCGCGTAGCGCAGCGCCTCGCGGGCGGAGCCGAACACGAGCAGCGCCTCGTCCCCGCGCAGCTCCTGCAGCGTCCCGTCGTGCTCCGGCGCGAGCTCGCGCGCCAGCGCCGCGAAGCTCCCGGCGAGCGCGGCCGCCGCCTCGTCGCCGTGCTCGCGGGTGTAGGCGGTGTAGCCGCGGATGTCGGCGAACAGGAACGTGCGGACCGTCGTGGCGGGAGCGGCGGCCGGTGGCGCCTCCGGCGTGCCGCCGGCGACGGCGACCCGCGCCGCCGCGATCAGCGCCTGGCAGGTCGGGTAGCGGGCGTCGCGATCATGGGCGAGCGCGACGGCGAGCACGTCGTCGAGGCCGGCGGGCAGCTCAGGGTCGACGTCGGTCACGCGCGGGGGCGGCTCGCGCACGTGGGCGAGCAGCGCCGCCAGCTCGTTGTCGCGCGCGTACGGCGGGCGGCCGGTCAGGCATTCGAACAGCACGCAGCCGAGCGCGTACTCGTCCGCCCGCCCGTCGACCGGCGCGCCCTCGATCTGCTCGGGCGCCAGGTAGTCGACCGTGCCGACGATCGCCCGGTCGCCGGTGAGGCTGGAGACGGTCGAGGCGTGCTTGGCGAGGCCGAAGTCGCACAGGTAGGCGTGCGTGGCCGCGTCGCCGTGGCGGGCGAGCAGGATGTTGGCCGGCTTGACGTCGCGGTGCACGAGTCCGCCCCGGTG
>JAXDHL010000468.1:0-8729 GCA_034664525.1 Solirubrobacteraceae bacterium | reverse complement strand
ATCATGCTCGCGCGCCTCGGGCTCGCGGCGTTCGGCGTCTGGGCCGTCACCGGGGCGCTGGCGACCTACAGCGGGTTGCTGGACTTCGGGATCCGGCGTGCGATCAGCCGCTTCGTCGCGCTCTACGACGCCCAGGGAGACCACCGAGCGATCCGGGAGACGATCGGCCTCAGCCTGATCGCGGTGGCGGTCCTGGGCGTGCTCGCCTATGCGGTCGCGGCGCTGATCGCCCCGGTCGTCTCGGACGCCCTCGGCGTCCTGCCCACCTCCGAGATGCGGCTCGTACTGCTCTGCTCGGTGACGCTCGTGGTCACCACGGCGGTGCGCGAGATCTTCGCGTCCGTCGGCATCGGGCTGCGCAAGATGAAGCCGCCGAACGTGGCCGTGGTGTGCGTGAACCTCACGAACTTCGCGGCAAGCGTCGCGGTGCTGGCCTTCAGCACGAAGCTGACCGACTACGCGCTCGCCAACGCCGCGGCCGGCATCGTCAGCATCGGGTATCAGCTCGTGGCCTTCCGCTTCGTCTGGAAGGGCCCGTGGTTCGCCCTGCCGCCCAGGCGGCGCGCGAAGGAGATCCTCGGGTACTCGATCAAGAACCAGCTCGTGACGCTGAGCGATCTGGTGAACCTCCAGACCGACAAGATCCTGATCGCCGTGCTGGCCGGGCCCGCCGCCGCCGGCTCCTACGAGATCGCGAACCGCGCAGTCATCGCCGTGCGCGCGCTCGGGTGGCTGACGGCGTCGGCGATGGTGCCGACCGCGACCGCCGAGATCGTCGAGCACGGCAAGCAGGTGATCCGGCGCTTCTACCGCCACTACACCCTGCGCAGCGCGGCGATCTCGATGCCGATCTTCGTCGCGACGTGCCTGAGCGCCCCGTACCTGCTCGTCGTGTGGCTCGGACAGGCGCCCGGTGACGCGGTGCCGATCCTCCTGCTGCTGTGCGGCGCCCAACTGGGCAGCGTGCTGTCGGTGGTCGCTGAGACCCTGGCCAACAGCGACGGCCGCCCGGACATCCCGGCGCGGATCGCGGTGATGGCGGCCGTGCTGAACATCGTCCTCACGGTCACGCTCGCGCCGATCTTCGGGCTCTGGGGCGTTCTCACCGGCACGTTCGTCGCGCTCACGTTCGGCAGTGTGGCCTTCGTGCGGCGGTTCAATCGCCAGTACGGGTTCCCCACGAGCGACTTCCTCGACGCCGTCTGGCCCCCGGCGCGACTGACGCTGGCCTTGGCGGCCCCGTACGCCGTCTGGTACCTGCTGGCCGACAGCATGCCGACGACCAGGCTCGACGCCGTGCCCGGACTGCTCGCCACGCTCGTGCCGTTCGGTGTCGCGTACTGGCTGCTCGCCAGCCGGCGTGAGTACCTGCCCCGGCCGATGCGGGTCCGGTCCCTGCTCGCGCGCCTCCGGTCGGCGCCGCAGGAGCCGGAGGCCGCGATCACCGCGTTGCCGGCACCGCCGGTGCGCGAACGGATGGTCCCCTAGCGGTGTCCGCCTCGCCGGCGCGCATCAAGGTCCTCACGCTGGTGGACATCCTGCCGCGCGGCGGCGGCGCGGAGCGGCTGCTCACGGGCATCGCGACGCACCTCCCCCGCGACCGCTTCGAGGTGGTGGTCGCGACCACCCGCCCGACCGACGGCCCGCTGCTGCACGCGGTCCTCGACGCCGGCCTCGATCACGTGGCGCTCGACCGCCGCCACACGCTCGACCCGGACTCCTTCCGCCGCCTGCTGGCGCTCATGCGCGAGCGCCAGTTCGACGTGCTGCACGCGCACAAGTTCGGCTCCAACGTCTGGGGGACGCTGTTCGGCCGCCTCGCGCGCGTGCCGGTCGTGATCGCCCACGAGCACACGTGGTCCTACGAGGGCCGGCCGGTGCGCCGGATCGTCGACGGACAGTTCATCGGGCGCTACGCGGACGCGTTCGTGGCGGTGTCGACGCGCGACCGCGATCGCATGATCTCGGTCGAGGGGGTCCCGCCCGACAAGATCGTGCTGATGCCGAACGCCTACATCCCGCGGCCCGGCGTCGCGGTCGGCGACCTCCGTGCCGAGCTCGGACTCGACGCCTCCGTGCCGCTGGTCGGGACGGCGTCGGTGTTCCGCCCCCAGAAGGCGCTGTGGGTGCTGCTGGAGGCGTTCGCCCGCGTCCTGCGCTCGCGGCCGGATGCGCGGCTCGTGCTGGCCGGCGGCGGCCCGACCGAGGACGCCCTGCGGCGGCTCGCGGCCGAGCGGGGGATCGCCGACAGCGTGCACTTCCTCGGCTACCGCCAGGACATGACCGGCTTCCTGCGCGCCATCGACGTCGCCGCGATGAGCTCGGACTTCGAGGGCACCCCGCTGCTGCTGTTCGAGTGCATGGCCCACGGCACGCCGCTGGTCGCGACCGACGTCGGCGGCATTCGCGACGTGCTCGAGGACGGCCGCAGCGTGTCGCTGGTGCCGCGCCGCGACCCGGTCGCGCTGGCCGGGGCGATCGAGGCGCTGCTGCGCGACGCGGCGCGCCGCGACCAGATGGCGCGCGCCGCCGCCGAGCAGCTTCCGCGCTACGAGATCGACCAGGTCGCCGAGGAGTTCGCGGCCCTGTATGAGCGGCTGCTCGCGCGCTCCACGCGGCGCACCATCGCCGCCTAGCACCTTTTTTCGAACCATCCGAGTCGACCGGCCCGGATATCGTCGGGAAGTGCGTGAAGCTCAGACCGTGAAGCGCCTCCTGCCGGCCCCTTGGCGGCCGCTGGCAAGGCGGGCCTACTACGGGGCGATGCCGTCGTCGCAGCGGCGGGCGCGCGTCGCGGCGCACCTGCGCGGGGAGGCGGGCAGCTGCGAGTGGGGCGGGTCGCCGCTGTACGGCCGCCTGCTGCGCGCGGCGGCCGCTGACGTCGAGGCGCGCGGCGACTGCTGGCAGGTGCTCTCGCAGCGACCGCTCGGCGCCGCCGCCTACGAGGGGCTCGCCATGCGACTGATGGCCGGCGTGCACCGGATCGTGCTCGAGGGAGGCGCCCCGGACCTGGCGGCCTACTACCCGTCGGCCGGCGGGACCCGCGACGACGACCCCTGGCCCGCGTTCGCGGCGACCGTGCACGCCCACCGCGAGCGGCTCGTCGACCTGCTCGACCGGCCGGTCCAGACCAACGAGGTCGGGCGGTCCGCGGCGCTCGTGGGCGGCTTTCTGGTCGTGGCCCGCGACACGGGACTGCCGCTGCAGCTGCTCGAAGTCGGGGCGAGCGCCGGCCTCAACCTCCGCTGGCCGGAGTACCGCTACCGCGCCGGCGACGCCGCGTGGGGCGATCCCGCGTCGCCCGTGCAGCTCGAGGGCGCATACGCCGCCGGCGTCCCCCCGTTCGCCGTCGAGGCCCGGATCGCCGGCCGCCGCGGCTGCGACGCGGCGCCACTGGACCCGTCCTCCGAGGAGGACCGGCTGTCGCTGATGGCGTTCCTGTGGGCCGACCAGCGGCGGCGCTTCGAGATCCAGCGGGGCGCCCTGGAGATCGCGCAGCGCGTCCCCGTGACCGTCGACCGCGCGGACGCGGCCGACTGGGTGGCGGCCCGGCTCGCGTGGCGCGCACCGGGGACCGCGACGGTCGTCTTCCACTCGATCGTGATGCCCTACCTGCCCGACCTCGCACGCGCGCGGTTCCGGCGGGTCCTCGAGCGGGCGGGCGCGCAGGCGACGCCCGACGCGCCGCTCGCCTGGCTGCGCCTCGAATGGGGCGATGGCGACGCGGACCTGCACCTGACGACCTGGCCCGGCGGCGAGACGCGACTGCTTGCGCGGGCGAACAACCTCGGCTGGAAGGTGCGCTGGCTGGCGTGATGAACGGGCTTCCGACAGCGGGCTCTCTCCCCCGTGCCATCGTGCTGGACGCCAGCGATGGCGGGTTCGTCGCCGCGCGCGCGCTCGTCGCGCGCGGTGTGCCCGTCACCGTGCTGGCGACGGCACCCAACTCCTGGACGCTGGCCGGACGCGGGATCGACGGGCGGCTCATGCCGGCGATCTCCAAGCAGCGGGACGCGTGGCTGGAGATGCTCGGCAAGCTGGGCCGCAGCGAGGGCGTGCTGATCCCCGCCTCCGATCCGGCCGTCGAGCTGCTCGCGCGCGAGCGCGCGGGCATCCCGGCGGCGCTGCATTCCTTCGAGGGCCCGGACTCGGCTCACCTGAAGCTGATGGACAAGGCGTCGCTGTATTCGATCGCCGACGCTGCCGGGATCCGCATCCCGCGAACCGAGCGCGTCAGGTCGGTGGCCCAGCTGGAGGCGCTGGCGCCCGACCTGCCGTACCCGAGCATCCTCAAACCGGCTCTCTCGCACCGCTTCCGCGAGCTGTTCGGCCCGCGCCGGGTGATCATGGCCGAGACCCCGGAGCAGCTCGTCGCCGAGGCCCGGCCCGCGCTCGACGCCGGACTCGAGATGCTCGTGCTCGAGTACGTCCCCGGCCCGGAGCTCGACCTGCGCGGGGCGGTCACGCTGCGGCGCGAGGACGGATCGCTGGCGCTCAGCTATGGCCGGCGCAAGCTGCGCCAGTTCCCGCCGCACTTCGGCGCCGGATCGGTGCTGGAGGCCGTCCCGGCGCCCGAGGTGCTCGAGGTCACGCGGCGCCTGCTCGACGCCGCCGGGTTCGTCGGCTTCTCGAGCCTGGAGGCCAAGCGCCACGAGCGGACGGGGGAGGCCGTGCTGATGGAGATCAACGTCCGGATCCCGCAGAACATCGGGCTCGGCGAGGCGTGCGGCGTGGAGCCCAGCTGGCGCCTGTACGCGACCCTGGCGGGAATCCCGCTCGGGCCGCAGTCCCAGCCGCGCTACGGCGTCAAGACCGTCGTCGCCAGCCTCGAGGTCCCAGCCGTGCCGGCCTACCTGCGCGACGGCGAGCTGTCGGTGCGCGACATCCTGGGCTCGTACCGGCACGTCCGGACCGTGAGCGGGTTGAGCCTGCGCGAGCCGCGGCCGCTCGTGGCCTTCGGGCGGCTCAAGCTCAAGGGTCTCAGGCGCCGGGTCCGTGCGTAGGCGGGCTCCGCGCCGTCCGGTCGCCGTCGCCCACGTCGGGCCGGATGTCGCCGCAGGAGGTGGCATCGCGGCGGTGATCCTCCAGCTCACCGCCACCGACGTCGCCGCCCGCCGCACGACGACCGTCATCCGGACCCACCGCTCGATCGGGACGCTCGGTCGCGCGCGCGAGTTCTTGCGCGGCCTCGGCGCGCTCGTCGTGTTCTGCGCGCGCCCGGGCCCGCGGGTCGTGCACGTCCACATGACGGTCCGCGGCAGCATGTACCGCAAGTCGGTCTGCGTGGCGGTCGCGCGAGCGCTGCGTGCGCCGGTTCTCCTGCATGTGCACGGCGGCGCTCTCGAGCTCGCCCGCTTCCACGCGCGCCTGGACCCGCTGAGCCGCCACGCGTTCGCTGCCGCGATGCGGCTGGCGAACCGCGTCGTGACGGTCTCCGAGGCCGGGGCGGCGGTGCTCGAGGAGCGCTACCGGGCGCCGCGCGTCGATGTCGTCCCCAACCCGGCGCCGCGCGTCGCGCCGGCCGCCGGTGCCGTCGCGCACACCTGCGACGTGCTCTTCCTCGGCGGTTTCGCCAACCCCGTGAAGGGCGGGGCCGAGCTCGTCCGTGCGCTGCCCCGGCTCCTGCACCGGCACCCCGCGGCCCGCGTCGGCCTCGCGGGGCCGGGCGCGCCGCCGGCCGAGCTCGAGCGCCTGTGCGCCACCGAGCCGGGCGTGCGCTGGCTCGGCTGGCTGGACGCGGACGCGAAGGCGGCCGCCGTCGGAGCCGCGCGGATCGTGGTCCTGCCGTCGCTGTCGGAGGGCCTGCCCGTGGTCCTGCTCGAAGCGATGGCCTGCGGACGCGCCATCGTCGCCACGCGGGTGGGCGGGATCCCCGAGGTACTCGAAGACGGGCGGACCGGGGTCCTGGTGGCGGCGGGCGACCCCGACGCGCTCGCGGACGCCCTTGCGGACCTGCTCGACCGCCCGGAATTCGCCACCGCGCTGGGCCGGACCGCCGCCGAAAGGGCGGCCGAGTACGACCCGGAGCGGGTCGGCGCCATGGTCGACGACCTGTACCGGGCGCTGGTGCCCGCGTGATCGCGCTCGCCAACCGCTCCGGAGCGGCGGCGTTCTTCTGCTACCACTCGGTCGCCGAGGACGGGCCGCCGTTCCTGTCGCTGCCCCCGTCGGTGCTGGAGCGCCAGCTGGCGGTCCTGCGTCGCCGCGGATGGGCGTCGGGCAGCCGGCGCGACCTCGACGACCTGGCGGCCGGGCGCCGGCCCGACCGGCCGCGGGCATTCCTGACCTTCGACGACGGGTTCGCCGACAACCGCTCGACGGCGCTCGGCCTGCTGCGAGAGCACGGCATGCGCGGGATCGTCTTCGTGCTGCCCCCGCTGCTGGAGACCGGCGGCACGCTGTCGTGGCCCGAGGTCGCCGAGCGCCAGCAGCGCCATCCCGCCGTGATGCGCTCCACCGACTGGGCCGGCACCGAGCAGCTGGCGGACGCCGGGTGGGAGATCGGCAGCCACACGCTCGCCCACCACCGCCTGACCCACCTCGCCCCGGACGAGCTCGAGCAGGAGCTGCTCGACTCGCGCCGGCGGATCGCGGAGCGGCTCGGGCGCTGCGACGTGCTCGCCTATCCGTTCGGAGACTGGGACGCGCGGGTCCGGGAGGCCGCCGGACGGGCCGGCTACGCCTTCGCCTTCACGGTCCCCTCCGGCGGCCAGCGCGGTGCCGACCGGCTGTCGATCCCTCGCATCGCGGTCGATCATCGCGACGACGAGCGGCGCTTCACGCTCAAGCTCAACGCGGCCACCCGAGCCCTCCTGCTGTCCCCGCTCAAGACCGCCCTGCGGACGGTGCGATCGCGCTGACCGGCCGGGTGGTGCACAGGCGTCACCCCACAGGGGCGTTTCGCAGACCACACATCCCCACGGTTCGGTGCAAAGACCACCTTCCCGCGCGCGGCCCCGGTTGTGAGTATCGCGCCTCGGAGCGTGACACTGTGCGATCGTTCGACGACATCCAACAGGATCAGGCCGGACGGCGCACGCTGCGCAACCTGGCGACCGTGCTGCAGGCCAAGCTCGACCTCCTGGCGCAGTACGGCGCATTCGAGTACGACGCCGGCGAGGAGGGCCTCGACGACTGCTCGAGGCTGTTCCGCGAGCTCGCCGAGGACGAGCGCCTCGAGGTGAGCCGCCTGCTGTCGGCGCTCGCCGACCAGGATTTCGCCAAGCGCTTCGGCGCCAGCCGCGACTGACCCCGCCTGGACTCTGCCGCCTTGGGTGAGGGATCTCACCCCTGAGGGTCCCCCAGGAACGCACCGCGGTCAGGGAGTCGACCCCACGCGCTCGGCAAAACCACCTTCCTACCAAGGGCGGGCCCGCGCACACTCAATCCACCCCCGGAGTCGCGCGCTCCGGAATTCACACGGATGGGACGAGGCATGCAGGGATCACGAATCGATCACGACCGCGCGACCTCCGCCGAGGCCCTGTCATTCGGGCCGCGCGCCGATATCAGCCCGGTCCCGATTCCGCCCGGGGGGGAAAATGGAATGGGCTCGCACGGCACCCCCACACAGGCCGGGTCGGCGCCGTTAGGTTTGACATCGAGCATGACGCCGCAAGTGCAGGCATGGACGGTGATCCGCCGTCAGGGAGCGGCCGAGGCACTCGCCGTCCCAGCTCCGGCCCTGGTGTTGCCGGACATCACCGCGGGGGTTTATGCCCCACCGCGGCACGACGAGGTGGCGGGCAGGTCCGGCGCCGCCGAGGCCGGCCACCGGGGCGCCCGGCCGGGCCGAGTGCTCGCCTGTGCGGACCTCGTCTCCGCCGGGCTGGCCATCACGCTGATGTCCCTGGTCGCGTGGGCACCGCCGGCGGCGGCCGTGTTCGCGGGCCTGCCGCTGCTGCTGATCGCGACCCACGCCGCCGGGCTCTACGGCCACGACGAGCTGCGGCTCAAGCGCTCGACGCTGGACGAGACGCCGGCGCTGCTGCAGCTGAGCGGGCTGTTCACGCTCTCCGTCGCGATCCTGCACCCGATCCCGTTCGGTCGCGCGGGCCTGGGCGTCGAGCTGGCAACGCTGTGGGCCGCGATGTTCGTCGCGGTACTGCTGACGAGGCTCGCGGCGCGCGCGCTGATCGCCCGTGCCGCCCCGGTCGAGCGGTGCCTGATGGTGAGCGAGCCCGCGCGCGCCCAGCGCCTGCGCGACCGCTTCGCGTCCGCCACCCACGGCCGGTCGGCGGTCGTCGCCACCCTCCGGTCCGCCGGCTTCGCCGGGATCAGCGACGCGCAGGACGTCCGCGACCTCGTCGCCGAGCTCGAGGCGGACCGCATCCTCGTCGCCCCGACCACCGAGGATCCGGCCGAGATCGACGGGATCGTGCGCATGTGCCGCGCCGCCGGCGTGCCGTTGAACCTGCTCCCCGCCGTGTTCGAGGCGGTCGGCCCGGTCGCCGAGATCGAGGACGTCGACGGCCTGATGCTGGTCGGCGTGCCGCCGTTCGGGCTGGCGCGCGGCGCGCTCGGGATCAAGCGCACGATGGACGTGGTCTTCGTGTTCGCGGGGTGCCTCCTGCTGGCGCCGCTGATGCTGGCGATCGCCGCGGCCGTCCGGCTCGACTCACGGGGTCCGGTCTTCTTCCGCCAGACGCGCGTCGGCCGCGACGGCCGGCGGTTCCGGATCTGGAAGTTCCGCTCCATGGTCGAGGGCGCGGACGAGCAGAAGCTCGGGC
>JAXDHL010000467.1:0-4381 GCA_034664525.1 Solirubrobacteraceae bacterium | reverse complement strand
CTGGCGGCGTTCATCCCGTTGTTCTTCGAATCGGGCGACACGTTCATCCAGACGTGCACGCAGGCGCTGGCCTACATCGTCATGGCGCTCGGCCTCAATATCGTGGTCGGCTTCGCCGGCCTGCTGGACCTCGGCTACGTCGCGTTCTTCGCGCTGGGGGCGTACACGATGGGCTGGCTGGGGTCGATCTTCTTCGCGAAGTCCAACGAGTCCAAGGGCCTGCACATCCTCACGTCCAAGGCGGCCGAGGCGCTGCCGGGCCTGCACGTCAACTTCGTCATCGTGCTGATCGTCGCGGTGATCCTCTGCGCGGTCCTCGGCATGGCCATCGGCCTGCCGACGCTGCGCCTGCGCGGCGACTACATCGCGATCGTGACGCTGGCGTTCGGCGAGATCATCAACCGCGTCGCCGTCAACGGCGACACGATCAAGATCTCCGGCTACAAGCTGACGGCCGGGACGCAGGGCATCACGCCGGTGGATCCGATCAAGCTGCCCGGGCTGGACCCGTTCAACTCCGCACTGAACTTGAGACCCTGGTACTGGACGGCGCTGGTGCTCGTCCTGATCTCGCTGTTCGTCAACTTCCGATTGCGCGACTCGCGGCTCGGGCGGGCATGGATCGCACTGCGCGAGGACGAGGTCGCGGCCGCCTCGATGGGCGTGCCGCTCGTCAAGACCAAGTTGCTCGCCTACGCGACCGGCGCGGCCTTCGGCGGCGTCGCCGGCGCCTTCATCGGCACCTACCTCAACACGGTCAACGCCGACCAGTTCCAGTTCTCGTTCTCGATCTTCATCCTGGCCATGGTCATCCTCGGCGGCCTCGGGTCGATCTGGGGCGTCGTGCTGGGGGCGGTCGCGCTGTCGTTCATCAACCGCTATCTGATCCCGGACATCCTGTCCGGGCCGGACGGCATCCCGCGCAAGCTCGGCCTCGACTTCGACTTCACGCAGCTGTCGTTCGGGGTGTTCGGGTTCCTGCTCGTGATCATGATGGTGCTGAGACCGGAGGGCCTGTTGCCAGAACGGCGGCGCAAGCTGGAGCTGACGGAGGGCGTGGGCGTCGACGACGCGATGGCGGGGACGACGCTATGAGCGAGACCGCGGCCAGGCCGGAGCCCGGGGCCCCGAAGCTCGAGGACGCGATCCTCACGACGACCGGCGTGACCAAGCAGTTCGGCGGCCTCACCGCCGTCTCCGACGTCACGTTCCACATCCCGCGCGGCGGGATCGTCTCGATCATCGGGCCGAACGGCGCCGGCAAGACGACGTTCTTCAACATGCTCACCGGCCTGTACAAGCCGACCGTCGGGCGGATCGTGTTCGACGGCCGCGACGTCACCGCCAAGCGGCCGGACAAGATCACGGCCGCCGGGGTCGCGCGGACGTTCCAGAACATCCGCCTGTTCGGCACCATGACCGCGGTCGAGAACGTGATGGTCGGCCAGCACGCGCGCATGAAGGCCGGCCTGTTCGGCTCGATCCTGCGCCCGCCCGGCGTGCGCAAGGAGGAGCGGCGCGTCGAGGAGAAGGCGCGCGAGATGCTCGACTACGTCGGCATCAAGAAGGACGTCCACGACTGGCTGGCGATCAACCTCTCCTACGGCGATCAGCGCCGCGTGGAGATCGCGCGCGCGCTGGCGTCCGAGCCGAAGCTCCTGCTGCTGGACGAGCCGACGGCCGGCATGAACCCGCAGGAGTCCGAGCAGCTGACCCAGTTCATGCGCAAGCTGCGCGAGGACCTCGGCGTCTCGATCCTGCTCATCGAGCACGACATGAAGGTGGTCATGGGGGTCTCGGAGCAGATCACGGTGCTCGACCACGGCGAGAAGATCGCCGAGGGCCACCCGCAGGAGGTGCGCACGAACCCGCGCGTCATCGAGGCCTACCTCGGCACCAAGGCCGCATAGGAGAGACGGATGGCACTTCTCGAAGTCGACGAAATCCACACCTTCTACGGCAACATCGAGGCCCTGAAGGGCATCTCGCTGACCGTCGACGAGGGCGAGATCGTGACGCTCATCGGCTCCAACGGCGCCGGCAAGTCCACGACGCTGCGCTCCATCTCCGGGCTCAATTCGCCCCGCACCGGGCGGATCATGTTCGAGGATCAGGAGATCACGGCGATGCCGCCGCAGGACATCGTCTCGCTCGGCGTGTCGCAGTCGCCAGAGGGCCGGCACTGCTTCCAGCGCATGACGGTGCGCGAGAACCTCGACCTCGGCGCGTACCTGCGCCGCGACGGGTCGGAGATCGTGTCCGACATCGACCGCGTCTACGAGCTGTTCCCGCGCCTGAAGGAGCGCGAGCGCCAGAAGGCGGGCACGATGTCCGGCGGAGAGCAGCAGATGCTGGCGATCGGCCGCGCGCTGATGGCTCGGCCGAAGTTGCTGCTGCTCGACGAGCCCTCGATGGGCATCGCCCCGATCCTCGTCGAGCGGATCTACGAGACGATCGCCGAGATCAACCGCCAGGGCACGACGATCCTGCTCGTCGAGCAGTCGGCGTCGTACGCGCTCGAGGTGTCCAACCGCGGCTACGTGCTCGAGACCGGGACGGTCGCGCTGTCCGCGCCCTCGAGCGATCTGCAGGAGAACCCCGACGTCCAGAAGGCCTACCTCGGAACATGACCGTGATCTTCGCCGTCTTCGGGGTCAAGGCCCTGTTCCTGCTCTACATCTGGCTGATCGCGGGCATCGTCTGCTCGTATCTCTCCCAGCGCAAGGGCTATGGCGAGCGGCCGGGCCTCGCCACCGGCCTCCTGCTGTCGGCGATCGGCATCGTCGTGTGGCTGGTGTGGCCGGCCAAGGACGAGTCCGACTGGAAGGTCCGGGGCGTCTTCGGGCGCGAGCGCAAGTCGGCCGCCAAGGCCTAACGGCTCAGATGCGGCAGACGCGGGGCAGCGGCACGACGTTCCTCGGGTCGGGGATCAGCTGCTCGCCCGGCACCGGCGTCTGCTTGCACCACAGGAAGGTGAAGCGCGAGAAGTCGACCTTGAGCCGGAACGGGTAGCCGAGCGCGCCGGCGACGTTGCGCTCGCCCGCGGCGATGCGGCCGGTGATCGCGGTGCAGTCGTAGGCGGCGGCGCCGATCGTCGGATGGCGTTCGGGGTCGGGCGGCGGCGGCGCCGCCCCCTGCGGCGCGCGGACGCAGTCGACCGCGGAGACCGGGGAGTCGAGCGTGCCGGCGCGCACCCGGGCGCGGGCGTCGGCCAGCACGGCGGCCTTCGCCGCCGAGAACAGCGAGAGCCGCTCGGTCACCGACGGCGTCCCGGCAGGGCGAGCCGCCCGGCCCCGGTGCGGCGTCTGCGAGGCCACCACACGCGCGCGCTCGGCCGCGTCACTGCGCGCGGAGGCGGCGGCGTCCCGCGCCGCGCCCTGGCGCTTGGCCGCGTCGATGCGCGGGATCGCGACGGCGGCGGCGATCCCCAGCGCGATCACGGCGACCGCCGTCCAGATCCCGATCGCCCGCCACGGGACCGGCGGGATCTGCGCGCCGCGCGGCGGGGTCCACACGTGTAGCCACGCCCCGAGCACCTCCCAGCGGCCGAGCGGCGGCCCGGATTCATGTGACTGAGTCATACGTTGCGTCGGATGCTATCGCCGCGCCGCGACGGATGACGAGACGGTCACCGCTTCCCGAGCGCCGACCTCAGCGCCGGCTCGAGGTCGGTGTAGGCGAACCCGTAGCCGAGCTCGAGCGTACGCTCGGGCACCGCGCGCTGGCCCTCCACCACGATCTCGGCCATCTGCCCGTATAGGACCTTGACCCCGAGCGCCGGCACCGGCGCGAAGGCCGGGCGGCCCAGCACCTTGCCGAGCGCCTTCGAGAACACCTTGTTGGTGACCGGCTCCGGCGCGGAGCCGTTGACCGGCCCGCTCCACGAGGCGTCGTCGATCGCCCGCAGGTAGATCCCGACGAGGTCGTCCAGGTGGACCCACGGCATGTACTGCCGGCCGCCCGCGACCGGCCCGCCGGCACCCGCCTTGAAGAACGGCAGCATCTTCTCGAGCGCGCCGCCGCTCGCGTCGAGCACGATGCCGGTCCGGACGACCACGACCCGCGCGATGTCCGACGCCGCCTGCGCCTCCCGCTCCCAGGCCACGCAGACGCCGGCCAGGAAGTCGTCGCCGGGCGGCGTGGACTCGGGCACCCGTTCGTCGCCGTGCTTGCCGTAGTAGCCGACGGCCGACGAGGAGACGAGCACGCCCGGGGAGGGGTCGGCCGTGCGCATCCCGGTGACCAGGTTCCGCGTGCCCGCCTCGCGGGAGTCGTGGATGCGCCGCTTGACGTCGGCCGACCAGCGCTGGGCGACCGGCTCGCCGGCGAGGTGGACGACCACGTCACGTCCGGCCAGCGCCGCCGGCGGGGCCGGCTCGCC
>JAXDHL010000466.1:0-2899 GCA_034664525.1 Solirubrobacteraceae bacterium | reverse complement strand
TCTTCGTCAGCGAGCGGGCGCTGCAGCGGCGCTTCGTCGAGGACGTCGGCTACGGGCCCAAGACGCTGCACCGCGTGCTGCGCTTCCAGCGCTTCCTGCGGGCGCTGGAGCTGCCGATCCCGCTCGCCGGCGCGGCGGCGGCGGCAGGCTACGCCGATCAGTCGCACCTCTCGCGCGAGACGCGCCGCCTGGCCGGGCTCACCCCGCAGCAGCTCACGGGGTGGACGCATTAGCGGCGTGCTGCGGAAGTTCAGGCGTAGCAGGCCAGCTTCTGCGTTCACGACACCAGCCGCTCAGGCGCCGGTGAACACGGCGTCGGGCATGAAGCACCCGACGATCCACTGCGGCGCGTCGACGACCTCGGTGATCTTCAGGTCGCCGGCCAGCGAGCACAGGACGTAGGCGTCCTCGCGCGACAGCCCGCGCTCGCGCCCGAGGTGGTCGATCATCGCCCGGACGGCCTGGCGCGCGCCCTCCATGAGGTCGGGCTCCACGCCGAACGTGGCGTACCACCCGTCGCCGTCGACGCGCGGCGTCAGCGACCCCGGGGGCCGGCGCAGCTGCGGGCCGGGGAGGGCGAGGCCCTTGCGCAGCTCGAAGCGCAGCGTGAACTCCATGTCGCACTCCAGGCCGGAGATCGCGACCTCGCCGTCGCCCTGGGCGCCGTGCGCGTCGCCCGCGGAGAACAGCGCGCCCGGCTCCAGCACCGGCAGCAGCAGCGTCGAGCCCGCCGTCACGTGCCGCAGGTCGATGTTGCCGCCGCCGCGGTGGGGCGGGGGGATCGGGACGTCGCGCGCGCCGGCCGGGCACACGCCCATCGTGCCGAGGAACGGCTCGATCGGGATCTGCACGCCGTCGGTCAGCGCCGTCGTGGCGCCGGCGCCCGCGCCCAGGTCGAAGAGCTTCAGGTACGGCTCGGGGAACTCGTCCTGCGGCAGCAGCCCCAGGCCGGGCGTGATGAACGCGTAGCCCCAGTCGGCCGGGCGCAGGTCGACGACCTCGACGGCCAGCGCGTCGCCGGGCTCGGCGCCCTCCACGAACACGGGGCCGGCCAGCGGGTAGATGGTGTTGAAGTCGAGGCCGGGCACGTCGGCGCTCGTCGAGTCGCGCCGGATCTGGCCGCCGGTGAAGTCGCGGGTCGCGAAGTCCACCGTGTCGCCCGGGGCGATCCGCACGACCGGCTCGATGCCGGCATCCCACGTCCTGTGCGTCGGGGCGTCGAGCCCGATCGTGTGGTGCGCCATGGCGCAGACCCTACGAACGCGGTGGACGGATCGCGGTCTCGTTCGCACCATCTGAACGCCGGGCACCTGCGGGCGGGCGCGGCCTAGGCTCGCTGACTCGACGTCCACGAAGGAGGGGTCATGAGTCGCCAGTACGTCCACACCTGTCTGCGGGTCCGCGACCCCGAGGCGTCCCAGCGGTTCTACGGCGCGCTGGGCTTCGAGCCGCGCGGCCGCCTGAACTTCTCCTCGGCCTACAACATCTACATGGGCCTGCCCGGTGGCGGCGACGTGCTCGAGCTGACCGTCAACCGCGGCCACGACGAGCCCTACGACCTCGGCACGGGCTACAACCACATGGCCCTCGTCGTCGACGACATCCAGGCGGCCCTGACCGACCTCGAGCCGCTCGGCGTCACCCCCGAGAAGGCGCCGTACCACCCGGGCGATCGTGAGGAACTGCCGCTGATCGCGTTCATCGCCGACCCGGACGGCTACCGCATCGAGCTCATCGACGGCGGAGAGTTCCCCACGCCGCAGGATCCCGAGGACTGACGGGCGCGCCGGCGCCCCGCCACCGCGCCATGCCGTTCGGAGCCCCGATCCTCGCGCACGTCGCGGGGATCCCCTTGGAGGAGACGCTGCTCTACGCCGCGCCGGTCGCGACGCTCTGCGCCGGCGCCGCGGCGGCGCAGCTGTCCCGCGCTTGGCGCACCCTCCGCGTGCCCCGCAGACGCGCGGCCCCGCCGGCGGCGCCCACCGTTTCCGCAGCATCTGAAAGCCCCGCCGAGAGCCGGTGGCCGGACCTAGGTTCCCGGCCCGCCGCGTCGTCGAAGTGAACACTGGAGGAGTCCCCACGATGGCCATCGCCGATACCAACCGGGTCGCACACCCGCTCGATCCGCTCACGCCCGCCGAGATCACGACCGCCGTCGCGCTGGCACGCCAGGACGGGCGGCTGAGCGACCGCGCCCGCTTCGCCACCGTCGCGCTGGCCGAGCCGCCCAAGGACGTCGTGATGGGCTTCGCCGAGGGCGACGCGCTGGACCGCCGGATCGAGCTCTGCATCCTCGACAAGGAGCACGAGAGCGTCTACGAGGTCGTCGTGTCGGTCACCGAGGGCGCCGTGGTGTCCTGGGACACCGCCGCCCCGGGCTCGCAGCCGCCCGTGCTGCCCGAGGAGTGGGACCTGGCCGAGAACATCGCCAAGGCCGATCCCGGCTTCATCGAGGCCTGTCGCAAGCGCGGCATCGAGGACCTCGAGTTCGTCTTCCTGGACCCGGTCTCGGCCGGCAACTTCAACATCCCCGAGGAGGACGGTCGCCGCCTCGTGCGCGCCGTCTCCTACTGGCGCCGCGACGGCCGCGACAACGGCTACGCCTACCCGATCGGCGTCGTGCCCGTCGTCGACCTCTACGAGGAGCGGGTCATCAGCATCCTCGAGGGTCCCGAGGTGCCGCTGCCCCCCGACCACGGGCGCTTCGACGTCGAGTCGCAGGACTCGATGCGCGACGACCTCAAGGACCTGCAGATCGTGCAGCCCGACGGCGTCTCCTTCACCGTCGACGGCAGCGAGATCCGCTGGCAGAAGTGGGCGGTGCGGGCGAGCATGCACCCGCGCGAGGGCCTCGTCCTGCACCAGGTCAGCTACGACGGGCGCCCTGTGATGTTCCGCG
>JAXDHL010000465.1:0-6569 GCA_034664525.1 Solirubrobacteraceae bacterium | reverse complement strand
CGAGGTGGGTGGCGGCGATCGCGTCGGTGGCCGGGAGCTCCACGCCGTTGCGGTAGGGCGCCATCGCCGCCTGGCGATGCACGGGCACGCGGTAGTAGGCCTTGTGGCCGATCCCGCGCTCCTTCAGTCCCGCCGCCAGCCGGTCGGCGTCACCGTGCTTGATCACGTAGAGATGCCAGGCGGGCTCGACGCCGTCGACCGGCGACGGGAGCGCCACCAGCTCGCCGAGCCCGGCCGCCTCGTAGTGGCGCCCGGCGGCCGCGCGGCCGGCGGCCCACGCATCGAGCGACGGGAGTTGCACGCGCAGGATCGCCGCCTGCAGGTCGTCGAGCCGGCTGTTGTAGCCGACCTCCTCGTAGGAGACCTTGTCGTAGGAGCCGTGGAAGCGGAACACGCGCACGCGGTCGGCAAGCGCCGCGTCGTTGGTGGTGACCGCGCCGCCGTCGCCGAACGCGCCGAGGTTCTTGGACGGGAAGAACGACCAGGTGGCCAGCGTCCCGAGCGACCCGGGGCGCCCGGCGGGGGTGGTCGAGCCCGCGGCCTGCGCGGCGTCCTCGATCACCGGCACGCCGAGCGCGGCGATCTCCGCCACCGGCGCGACGTTGCCGAACAGGTGCACGACGATCTCGGCCTTGGTGTTGGGCGTCAGCGCCGCGCGCACCGTGTCGGCGGTGACGCAGAACGTGTCCGGGTCGACGTCGCAGAAAACTGGCCGCGCGCCGGTGTGCGGGATCGCCTCCGCCGACGCGTAGAAGGTGAACGACGGGACCACGACGTCGTCGCCGGGACCAATTCCCAGCGCGCGCAACGCGAGCGTGATCGCGTCCGTGCCGTTGCCGCAGCCGATCGCGTGGGCGGCGCCGCAGTAGGCGGCGAACTCGGACTCGAACGCGGCCACGTTCGGCCCGAGGATGAAGCGGCCGTCGTCGATCACGCCGCCGATGGCAGCGTCGATCTGCGGGCGCAGCGGCGCCAGCGGCGTCTTGGTGTCGAACAGCGGGACGGCCATATCCGCGCGGAACTGTACGAGCCCGCCTGGCGGGCGCCGCCACCGGACGGGCGACCTATCCGCCAGGAGGCCTCGTAGGCTCCGCCGTATGAGCATCGGCATCGTCGGACTCGGCTACGTCGGGCTGCCGCTCGCCGTCGCGTTCGCCGAGGCGGGCCACGACGTGGTCGCCCTCGACGTCGACAACCGCAAGATCACGGCGATCCGCGAGGGCCGCTCCTACATCGCGGACATCCCGTCCGAGCGGCTGCAGTCCGTCGTCGGGCGGATCGAGGCGACGACCCGCCCGGCGGCGCTCGCGCACTCCGACGCCGTGCTGATCTGCGTCCCGACGCCGCTGACCGCGAACCGCGAGCCGGACCTCGGGCCGCTGCTGGACGCCGGGCAGGCGCTGGCGGGCGTGCTGCAGGCCGGCCAGCTCGTCGTGCTCGAAAGCACCACCTACCCCGGCACGACGCGCGAGCGCCTGCTGCCGCTGCTGGAGGAGTCCGGCCTGGCCGCCGGGCGCGACTTCAACCTCGCCTTCAGCCCCGAGCGCGTCGACCCCGGCCGGACCGACTTCACGCTGCGCAACACGCCGAAGATCGTCGGCGGGCTCACCCCCGCGTGCACCGACCGGGCGGTCGAGCTGTACGAGATCGTCTGCGACGACGTGATCCGGGTCAGCACCCCCGAGGTCGCCGAGATGTCCAAGCTGCTGGAGAACATCTTCCGCAGCGTCAACATCGCGCTCGTCAACGAGCTGGCGATCCTGGCCGACCGGATGGGGATCGACATCTGGGAGGTCGTCGAGGCGGCGGCGAGCAAGCCCTACGGCTTCATGCGCTTCGAGCCCGGCCCGGGGATGGGCGGGCACTGCCTGCCGGTCGACCCGTTCTATCTGTCCTGGCGGGCGCGCCAGTTCGACATGAGCACCGAGTTCATCGAGCTCGCGGGCAAGATCAACCAGCAGATGCCCTACCACTGCGTGCAGCGGGTCGAGCGCGCGCTCAACGACGCCGGCAAGCCGGTCCGCGGCTCCAAGGTCGCGCTGATCGGCGTCTCCTACAAGACCGGCGTCGGCGACATGCGCGAGGCGCCGGCGCTGAAGATCATGGGGTTGCTGTCCGGCCTCGGCGCCGACCTGCACTACCACGACCCCTATGTCCCGGAGCTGCGCGAGCCTGCCCTCCGCGGCGAGTCGCTCGAGGACGTGCTCGAGGGCGCCGACGTCGCCGTGATCGTCACCGCGCACCCGGACGTCGACCACCAGGTGGTCGTCGAGCGGGCGCCGCTCGTGGTGGACCTCCGCGGCGTCACCCGGGGCCTGCACGTCCCCACCGTGCAGCGCCTTTGAGCCCGGCGGCGGACGTAGGGTGTCCCCCGCAATGCGTCCCGACGCCGCCGTCGTCATCGTCAACTACCGCTCTGCCGAGCTCGTGCTCGAGTGCCTGGCGGCGCTCCCGGCGGCCGCCGGCCCCCTGCGGCTCGAGACCGTCGTCGTCGACAACGCGTCCGGCGACGGGTCGGTCGAGCGGCTGCACGACGCGCCGATCGACCGGCTGATCGCGCGCGCGGACAACGGCGGCTTCGCGGTCGGCGTCAACGCCGGCTTCGCCGCCACCGAGGCGCCATACGTGGTCGTGATCAACCCGGACGCCCGCCCCCACCCGGGGTCGATCGCCCGGCTCGTCGCCCACCTCGAGGCCAACCCGGCGTGCGGGCTCGCCGCACCGCGCCTGCGCAACGCGGACGGGACGCCGCAGCCGAGCGCGTACCGGCGCTTCCCGGGGCTCGGCATCCAGCTCGCCGAGCTGTCCGTCCCGATCGGGTACGCGCAGCTGCTCGCGCCGCGGCTGGACGTCCACCGGATCGCGCCCACCGAGTTCGCGACCGGCCGCCGCGTCGCCCACGTGTACGGCGCCTGCATGGCGATCCGGCGCCGCGCGTTCGACGCCGTCGGACCGTTCGACGAGGGCTTCTTCCTCTACCTGGAGGAGACGGAGTGGCAGCGCCGGGCGGCCAAGGGCGGCTGGACGATCGAGCTGGTCGCCGACGCCGAGGTGACGCACCTGGTGCGCGGCGGCGGTGACGCGTCGATCGCGCCGCCGCCGCAGTACCTGCGCAGCGCGGAGCGCTACCTGGCGGGGCTGGGCTGGCCGCGGCCGGTGTCGCGGCTCGCGCTGCGGTTGAGCGTCCTCGGCTCGTGGGCGTTCCTGGAAGCGGTCGCCGCCGTCAAGCGCGACGACCTGCGCCGCCGGCGCGCCGCGGCGTGGCGGCGACTGGCGCTGGGCGGCGCATGAGCGACAGCCTGCTCGACAGCGCCCACGCGGGCGCGGCGGCTGTCCGCGGCGGCCTGCTGCGGGTCGGCGGCTACGGGTTCGGCGTCATCGTCACGGTGCTCTCGGGCGTCGTGCTGTTCCGCCATCTCGGTGTCGACGACGCCGGCCGCTACGTGCTCGTGCTGTCGATCGTCACGCTCGCCGCCGGGATCACCGACGTCGGCCTGTCCTCGATCGGCGTGCGCGAGCTCGCGCTGCGCGAGGGCGGCGACCGGGAGCGCTTCATGCGCAACCTGCTCGGCCTGCGGGTCGCGTTCACCGTTACCGGGATGGGGCTCGCGTGCGCCTACGCGGCGCTGGCCGGGCTGGGCGGGCGGCTCGTCCTCGGGACCGCGATCGCCGGCGTCGGGATCCTCGCCCAGAACCTGCAGAGCACGTACGCGACGGCGCTGATGGCCGATCTGCGGCTCGGCTGGGTGACGGCGATCGACGTCGTGCGCCAGGTGCTGACCGCGCTCGCGATCGTCGGGCTGGCCGTGGCCGGCGCCACGCTGCTGCCGTTCTACGCGATCGCCCCGCTGGCCGGCGCGGTCGCCGTCGGCCTCACGGCCTGGCGGGTGCGGCGGAGCGTGCCGCTGCTGCCGGCGCTGCACGTCGCCGAGTGGCGGTCGCTGCTGGTGCAGACGCTTCCGTTCGCGCTCGCCACCGCCGTCACCGCGGTGTATTTCCGGCTCGGCATCCTCGTCGTCAACCAGCTGTCGAACGCGCACCAGACCGGCCTCTTCGGGGCGTCGTTCCGCATCATCGAGGTGCTGATCATCGTCCCGCAGATGATGGTGGGGGCGGTGCTGCCGATCTTCGCGCGGGCCGCCCGCGACGATCACGACCGGCTGGCCTACGGCCTTGGGCTGGTGGTCCAGGTCTCGCTGATCGCCGGGATCCTGGTGGCGGGTGGGTTCGTGATCGCCGCCCCGGTCGTCATCGACATCGTCGCCGGGCCAGGCTTCAGCGGCGCCGTCCCCGTGCTGCGGCTGCACGCCGTCGCGCTGTTCTTCTCCTTCGCGGGCGCGCCGTACAGCTACGCGCTGCTGTCGCTGCACCATCACCGGTCGATCCTGCTGGCCAGCGCCACCGGGCTGGTCACGATGATCGTGGCGCTGGTCGTGCTGGTCCCGTCGCACGGCGCCGAGGGCGCGGCGATCGGGATGGTGATCGGCGAGGCGGTGCTGTGGCTGACGGGCCTGATGCTCGTGCGCCGCAGCGGGCTCGACGTCCGCGTGACGCGCCCGTGGCGGCTGGCGGCCGCGGCGGCGGTGGCGGCGATCCCGGGCATCCTCCTCGGGCCGATCGCGGGCGCCGTGGTGGCGCTGCCGCTGTTCGCCGGACTGGTGCTCGCGCTCGGCGCGGTACCCCGCGAGCTGCTGGATGCGCTGCCCGCGCGCCTGCGGTCCATACCCTGAGCGCCCATGTCGGGGTTCGCGCTGGTCGTCGTCAACTTCCGCACCCCCGAGCTGACGGAGGCGTGCGTGCGCGCCGCCGCGGCCGACGGCCCGGCCTCGGTCGTGGTGGTCGACAACGCGTCGGGTGACGGCTCGGCGGCGCGGCTGCGCGAGCGGCTGCCGGACGCGACCGTGCTCGAGCGGGCGCGCAACGACGGCTTCGCGGCCGGCGTCAACGCCGGGTTCGCCGCCACCAGCGAGCCGGTCGTGGTCGTGCTCAACCCGGACGCCGAGGTCCGCCCCGGCGCGCTGCGGGCGCTGGTCGAGCACCTCGACCGCGCGCCTGCCGCCGGCGTCGCCGCGCCGCGGCTGGTGAACCCGGACGGCACGCCGCAGCCGAGCGCGTACCGGCGGCCGCCGGGCCTGGCCATGCTCGCGGTCGACCTCTGCCTGCCGCTCGGGAATGTGCTGCAGCGGCTGCCCGGGCTCGACCCCTACCGGGTGCCGCCCGAGCGCTGGCGGCCCGGCGCGCCCGTCGCCCACGTGATCGGCGCGGCGCTGGCGATCCGGCGCGCGGCCTACGAGGCGGCGGGCCCGCTGGACGAGGGCTTCTTCCTGTACCTGGAGGAGACGGAGTGGCAGGAGCGGGTGCGGCGCGCCGGCTACCGCGTCGAGCTGGTCCCGGACGCCGAGGTGGTGCACCTCGTGCGCGGCGGCGGCGACGAGGCGCTCGCGCCCTCGCCGCACTTCCTGGCCTCGATGCGCCGCTACCTGCGCATGCGCGGGCATCGCGAACGCGTCGTGGACGCGGTGATCGACGGCTCGCTGCTGCTGTCGCGGGTCGCGGCGCGGGCGGAGCGCGTCGTCGTCCCCGCGGACCGGCGGACCGGCGGCGCCCGCGCGCAGGCCTACGACGACCTGTGGCGGGCCCGATGAGCCTCGACATCGCGCTCGTGCACCACCTGACGCCGGCGGGCGGCGCCTGGCGCGTGCTGGCCGAGTACGTCGCCCGGCGCCCGCGGCACCGCTTCACGATCTACACGCGGATGGCGGAGACCCCGACGGTGCTGGTGCCGCTGCCGGACCGGGTGGCGGTGAAGCGCTTCCCGTTGCCGGAGCGGGCCTCCCGGATCGGACGGCTACGCGCCCTGGGCGAGCTTCCCGCCCGCGGCCGGGAGCTCGCCGCCACGGTCGACGCCGGCGGCCATGACGTCGTCTTCGTCCACGCGTCGCTGCTGGTCCAGGCGCACGAGGTGCTCCCGCACCTGCGAACCCCGGCGCTCGCCTACGCGCCGGAGCCGCTGCGCGCCGCGTACGAGCCGCCGCTCGACTTCGGTCCCCCGCCCGGCCTGCGCGATCGGGTCGTGCGCGCCGGCCTCGATCCCTACGAGCGCCTGCGGCGCCGGATCGACCGGCAGGACATCCGGGCCGCCCGGCAGATCGTCACCCACTCGCACTTCACGGCCGGCGAGTTGCGACGCGTCTACGGGGTCCACGCCGACGTCGTCGCGCTCGGGGTCGACGCCGACGATTTCGCCGCGCCACCGGACGCGCCGCGCGATCGCCGCGTCCTGTCGGTCGGCGCCCTGCACCCGTTCAAGGGCCACCAGTTCGTGATCGAGGCGCTGGCGACGGTCGGCGCCGCGACGCGGCCGCCGCTGACGATCGTCGGCGACCGCGGCGAGCTGGCCGAGCCGCTGCGCGAGCTCGCCGCCGCCCGCGGGGTCGAGCTCGAGCTGCTGCAGGCGCTGCCGTTCGCCGACCTGCTGCGCCAGTACCACCGCGCCGGCGCGATGGCGTGCGGCCAGGTCCGCGAGCCGTTCGGGCTGATCACGCTCGAGGCGATGGCGGCCGGGCTGC